>CAKJZF010000114.1 GCA_918290775.1 Clostridiales bacterium
ATCCACGCAAGCTTGGTCGCCGAAAAATACGGATCGGCGAGAAGCCCTGTACGCGCGTGGATCTCCGGTTCCATTCCCTGCTTTTTCAGTTCCGCGCAAAACTCTGCCGTCCGTCTGCACTGCCAGACGATGGCTGGATGGATCGGTCTGCCGGTCGCCTTCTCCCAAACGATCACCGTCTCGCGCTGGTTCGTGATTCCGATGGCGGCAATCTCCTCGGATCCGATCCCGAGCTTCTGCATTGCCTCCACCGTGACCCCCATCTGCGACGCCCAAATTTCCGTCGGATCCTGCTCGACCCATCCGTCATGCGGATAGGACTGCCGGAATTCCCGGTTGACCTGCGCACGGATGGTTCCCTGCCGGTCAAAAAGGATACAGCGGGAGCTGGTTGTTCCCTGATCCAATGCCATCAAATAGGTATTCTTCATGGTTGCGCGTTCCTCTCATGTTGCTTTTTCGTTGGCGGTGTTTTCCCGGCATCGTTTGGCGAAGCTCTCCGCCGCGTGCCGCAATTCACCGCACAGTTTGATCAAGGTACCGAAGCGCATTCCCGCTCCGCTGCCGTTAAGATCCACCGCTTGCCCGGCACGTTGAAAAAAGGCGTCAATCACCGTTTCCGTGAAGTCACCGATCTCTTTGGAAAGGCGCTGTGCTTCCCCGCGAATGACATCCCGCCGCTCCGCCACGTCCCGGATCCGACCCGCGAGCGCCGGGTCACGCAACACCTCCGCCGCAAACAGGAACCGATGCGGATCAAACCCGTCCGTTTCCCAAAAGCGATCCAGATCGGTCAGAATGTCACCCCATCTTCGTTTCCGCTGTTCGACGCGCTCAAAAAACAAACCGACCGGAAGCAAATATGCCGCTCCGTCGCCCGTTCCAAACAGGGTTTGCGGGAGCGATCCGGCAAACTGCCCCGCGTCCTTCGCCAATTCCGTCGCGTATCCGGCGCAAGCCGTCTGACGCGCTCGCAAAAACCCCGCGTCGGATTGATTTTTCTCGTCTTGCTCGTTGAGTGCGCGATCCGCCGTATCCCGAAACACATCCGGATGGGTTTCGATCATCCGCCGGATGGATCCCTCTTCGGGAAAGAAAACGAAAGAGGACTGTTGCAAAGGGGAATTTGCCACAGTCCTGCTTTCGGGATTCTCATCGAATCTCGACATTGACTTTCTTTCCGTTTCCTGCGGAAGCGGCTTTGATAACCGCTCTGATCGCTTTCGCGATGCGACCGTGCCGACCGATGACCATACCCATATCGTCAGGAGAGACGGTGAGCGTCAGCGTGATGCTCCGCTCATCCTCCTCGCGCGTGACGTTCACGGCGTCGGGCGAATCAACAATCGCTTTTGCGATGTCCGCCAAAGTCTGCTCTAAACTTGCCATGCCGATACCCCTCTCGGAGATCAGTCAACGATGCCGCTCTTTTTCAGCAGCGATTTGACGGTTTCGGTGGGCTGTGCTCCGTTGGCGATCCATTTCTTCGCCTTTTCCGCGTCGATCTTGATCTCCGCCGGCTCGGTGAGCGGATTATAGTATCCGATCTCCTCGATGAAGCGACCGTCTCTCGGAGAGCGGCTGTCCGCGATGATCACGCGATAGAAGGGCGCCTTCTTCGCTCCGATTCTTCTGAGTCTCATTTTAACTGCCATTGTTTTTTCCTCCAAATGATATGAAAAAATTTATAAATGAACGGATCAGAATGGCATTTTCATTCTGCCGAGCATTCTTCTGCCTTGTTTGCCCTTCCCCATTTCGGAGAATTGCTTCATCATCTTGAGCATCTGGTCAAACTGCTTGAGCAGTTTGTTGACCTCTTCAAACGATGTGCCCGATCCCGCCGCGATGCGTTTTCTGCGCGACGCGTTAATGATGTCGGGATAGGTGCGCTCCCGCATGGTCATGGAATGGATAATTGCCTCGGTTCTTGCCAACGTCTTTTCGTCCACCTTGACATCCTTGAGCGCATTTCGGTTCACCCCGGGAACCATACCAAGCAACTGCTCGATGTTTCCCATCTTGCGAAGCTGCGCCATCTGCGCGAGATAATCATCCAGCGTGAAGGTCTGCTTGCGGATTTTCTCCTCCAGCGCCGCCGCCTGTTTCTCATCGTACGCCGCCTGCGCCTTGTCGATGAGCGTCAGCACGTCGCCCATACCCAAAATTCTCGACGCCATCCGATCCGGATAAAACGGCTCGATGGTATCCAGTTTTTCTCCCGTACCGACGAATTTGATCGGCTTCCCGGTAACACAGCGGATGGAAAGCGCCGCGCCGCCTCTGGTGTCGCCGTCGAGCTTGGTCAGAATCACGCCGGTGATATCCAGCAAATCGTTGAACGTCTCCGCGACATTGACCGATTCCTGACCGATCATCGCATCCACGGTGAGCAGGATCTCGGTGGGGTTGACCGCTTTTTTGATCTGCTTTAATTCGTCCATGAGCGCTTCGTCGATCTGCAGGCGTCCCGCGGTGTCGATGAACACCATGTCGTAGCCCTTCTGCTCCGCAAACTTGACGCCTTTTTTGGCGATCTCCACAGGAGAAACCCTATCCCCCAACGAAAACACCGGAATTCCCAGTTTTTCTCCGACCACTTCCAACTGCTTGATCGCAGCCGGTCGGTAAACGTCGCCGGCAACCAGCAACGGATGTTTTCCCTGCTTTTGATATAATCCCGCGAGTTTTCCCGCGTGGGTTGTTTTGCCCGCGCCCTGCAAGCCGACCATCATGATGACGGTTGGCGGTTTGGATGCGATGGTCAGTTTTGATTGCGTTCCGCCCATCAGTTTCTTCAACTCTTCATTGACGATTTTGACC
>CAKJZF010000115.1 GCA_918290775.1 Clostridiales bacterium
AGTTGAGATAAATGCAGGAAACCGAATGCGGGGTGAACAGCAACGGCAGATTATGGGCGTTGCCGATCAGAAAACGCAGGTTGTCGGGGCGGGTGTCGCGTGCCGACATTGCCTTTTCCAAAGCGAGGCAGGCAACGTCGGGAACGCGCTCCATGGCAATCCAGTTTTCCTCCGGGTTCTTTGCCGCCATCCCGACGGCAAAATCACCCTTTCCGCATCCGATCTCCAAAGAGAGCGGGCGGGCAACTGCGAAAAACCGTTGCGGATCAACGGGATCGGCGGGCGGGGCGATCAGAAGCTCGGCACAGGCGGCGATGCGTTCGGCGCCGTGTTTTTTATGTCTCATTCTCATCATTAAACAGTCCTTATCGGAAAGATTTTGCTGTTTCCATTATACATGATTTGAACGAAAAAAACAAGCGTTTTGCGAAAATGAAAGACAAAAAAGAAAAATTTCAAAAAAAATGCAAAAAGGGATTGACAAACGGGAAAAGAAGTGGTATCATATCTACAGTCCGATCAACCTACCGTTTTGATAGGCTGGTCGAAAAATCCGAAAAAGAAAAGGAAGGAGAGCGTCTGATGCGGAAGAATGTCGGCATGATGGAAATGACGGGGATGTGCATGCGGGATCGTATGTGCATGTTTTGTGCTGTTCAGAATTCCGGAGAGCTCTCGGGTATCATGCTGTAAAGCCGGTCGCGGTCAAGGCGGTCGGGCGATCGTGATCCCGCCGTGCAGCTCCTCGGAGCCGCGCGGTATTTTGTTTTTTCGGAGGCGGATGAAATGGAAGGCTATTTTGAGCGATTGGTCAGATCCAATTTTCGGTTTGGTCGAATGTGACCGGAAACAATCGGATTGGCGCGGAAGGGAATTTGCGCGATCCGAAACTTTCCGATTTGATTCCCGAACAAATTCAAAAACGAAAAGAGGGTATAACCATGAGCAATTATCATTTTGAAACACTTCAACTGCACGTCGGACAGGAGCAAGCCGATCCCGCAACCGATTCCCGCGCGGTGCCGATCTATCAGACCACATCCTATGTTTTTCATAATTCCGCCCATGCCGCCGCGCGCTTCGGTCTTGCGGACGCGGGCAACATCTACGGCAGACTGACCAATTCCACGCAGGACGTTTTGGAGAAGCGGGTCGCCGCACTCGAAGGAGGCGTTGCGGCTTTGGCGCTCGCGTCGGGCGCCGCCGCCATCACGTACACCATAGAGGCGCTGGCGCAGAAGGGCGACCATATCGTCGCGCAAAAGACGATCTACGGCGGGTCCTATAACCTGCTGGCGCACACGTTGCCAAACTACGGCATCGACACCACATTTGTGGATATTCATAATCTTGAAGAAGTCCGGGCGGCAATCAAGCCGAACACCAAAGCGATCTTCACGGAGACGCTCGGAAACCCGAACAGCGATATTCCCGACATCGCCGCGGTCGCCGCGATCGCGCATGAAAAAGGAATCCCGCTCGTCATCGACAACACCTTCGGAACGCCCTATCTCATCCGTCCCATCGAGCACGGAGCGGACATTGTGGTTCACAGTGCCACCAAGTTTTTGGGTGGACACGGAACCACGCTCGGGGGCGTGATTGTGGACAGCGGCAAATTCGATTGGAAGGCGAATGCCGAAAAGTATGCTCCCATCGCTAAGCCGAATCCGAGCTACCATGGTATCTCGTTTGCCGACGCGGTGGGCGCCGCCGCATTTGTGACCTATATCCGCGCGATTCTTCTGCGCGATACGGGAGCGGCAATCTCCCCCTTTAACGCGTTCCTGCTCCTGCAGGGCGTGGAGACGCTCTCCCTGCGGTTGGAACGCCATGCGGAGAACACCAAAAAGGTGGTGGAATTTCTTTCCAAACATCCGAAGGTGGCAAAGGTGAATCACCCGTCTCTGCCGGATCATCCCGACAACGCGCTCTACCAAACGTATTTCCCCAACGGCGGCGCTTCGATCTTCACCTTTGATGTCAAGGGCGGTCAGAAGGAGGCGCACGACTTCATCGACGCGCTCGAGATCTTCTCGCTGCTTGCCAATGTTGCGGATGTCAAATCGCTCGTCATCCATCCGGCAACCACAACGCATTCCCAACTCACCGAGCAGGAGCTGGCGGATCAGAACATCTATCAAAGCACGATCCGGCTTTCCATCGGCACCGAGCATATCGACGACATCCTTGCGGATCTCGAAAAGGGCTTCGCGGCAATCTGAATTTCATCCGGGCGGCAGATCTGGGGAGAACACCCCCTTCCAACCGCTCTGAAACACATCAAGGAGGAACAGGCGAATATGCCAATCAAGATTCCGAAAGACCTTCCCGCGGCGGCAACTTTGCGGGATGAAAACATCTTTGTGATGGACCATGAGCGAGCGCAGGCGCAGAACATCCGTCCTTTGCGGATTCTGGTTCTCAACCTGATGCCAACCAAAATCACCACAGAAACGCAGTTGGCGCGTTTGTTGGGCAACACACCCCTGCAGATCGAGATGGAATTGCTCACGGTCAGCAGAACGCCTAAGAACACCGCAAAGGAGCATATGATCGCTTTCTATAAGACCTTCAAAGAGGTGAAGAACGCCTACTATGACGGCATGGTGATCACGGGGGCGCCTGTGGAGCAAATGCCGTTTGAGGCGGTGGACTATTGGGGGGAGCTTTGCGAGATCATGGAGTGGAGCCGCTCGCACGTCTACAGTACGTTCCATATCTGCTGGGGCGCACAGGCGGGACTGTACTATCATTACGGAATCGAGAAATACCCTTTGGAGAAAAAGATGTTCGGCATCTTCCCGCATCGGGTCACGCACAAAGGGTCGATCCTGTTCCGCGGGTTTGACGATGTGTTTCTCGCGCCGCATTCACGGCATACGGCGGTCAACCGGGGGCAAATTGAGGCGCATCCGAAGCTGAAGATCCTTGCGGAGAGCGAGGAAGCCGGGGTATACGCGATCTCCACCGACGCAGGGCGGCAGATCTTTATCACGGGTCATGCGGAGTACGACGCGGACACGCTGGCGAAGGAATATTTCCGCGATAAGAACGCGGGCTTGCCCATTGACCTGCCGAAGAATTATTTTCCGAACGACGATGATACGCAAGAGCCGGTCAGCACATGGCGTTCGGGGGCGAATCTGCTGTTTTCCAACTGGTTGAATTATTTTGTCTATCAGGCAACGCCGTATCAGGTTGATACCATCCCGCCGATCTGAAGGGAACAAGAATCAACCGAAAGGCTCTGACGGCAGGGGTGTTTCAAAAGGTTGCAACTTTTGAAACACCCCGTTTTTTCTGCACAATTTTGGAAAAAAATTGACAACCGCACAAAAACATGGTACAATGAAATGATAAGAACCAATGGGATAAGGGGGGAGGACGCATGGAGGAAAACAAACGGGAATCGCTGTCCGAGGAGCGCCGCCGACGGGAAGCGGAGCTTGACCGATTTTGGGACATCGACGCCCTCATCCCGTCGCGCCGTCCCGCGCCCGTCAGCCCGAATACCGACACAACCGAGATCGAGCTGGAACCGATCGGTGAAGAGCGCACGGGTTCAACGGTGGTTCACCCCGCCGAGACCCGTCTCAATATCCCGAAAGGGGAACAGTTCATCCCGCCGCATAGCGCGAAAGAGTCCGTCAGCCCGGTTCCGCCGATCGACGAATACAAGCCGGATGGCTACCTGCTTCAACTTGTGAAAATTTTTCCGTGGAAATCGACATACCGCTATTACGAGGAATTTGCACAAACCGCCCAACGCTGGTATTCCTTGCCTGGGCGGGAGGCGCCCGCGGTTTCGTTTTTCTCTTATGTCCCGCAATATTCACAGATGCGGCGCGAGCAGATCGCGTTTTACCTTTGGTGGCGCGATTGCCTGCGTCGGGGAAAACCGATCCCCGCGGATTACAGCTATGTTCTTCTCTATGTTTATGAGCTGATTAATCTTTCCGAAACCGTCCCGCCCGAAGAGGTGCAGGCGGGTCTGCTCTCGGTTTGGGTGCATTACCGGGGGACATACCCGCAACTGGCTAATTCGCTCTCGGAGTGGATCTGCGATCATGCGCTCATCCATCATCTTCCTCCGCCCGCGTGCGACGCGGCGGTTCGCTCCGACCTGATTCAGCATTGCGCCCTGAAGGAATTTTACGTTCCCGGCAGCGGGGAGGTGGGCTATATCCGTTGTCTGCTTACCTTCCATTCCGCCTACGATTACCGCAAAAGCAAGTACTATACCGAAGAGACCCGGCGCCTGTATGATAAGACCATTTTTGCCGTTCTGCGAGCGGTTACGTCGGACGAGGAAACCGGGAAATTCTTTTCCTCCCCCGTTCCGGAAAGCAATAAACTCACCCGTGACGCTTACAGCGGCGCACTTTGTTCCTATCGCATCAAGCGAAAGCTGGAGGTGTCCTATTCGTCGATTTTCCGGTCGCACGGCTTGAGACTTTTGATCAGCGACGTGGTCAAGTATACCGAAAACCATCTCCGCGCATATCTTGGCGTTCGTTCTCGTTTGGGGATTTACGCGCTTCCAACCCCCATTCGGGAGCGGATTGACGCCTATTTTGCGGTGAATCTGCCGCCAAAGAAACGGGAGACCCCCGCAAAAGCGGAAGAGCAAGCCTATGAAAAGCTCTATGATTTGCCGCGAAAGCCGTTCTCCCAGGAGGAAGCCGCCGCCATCGAGCGGCAGTCGTGGGAGACCACCAAACGGCTTGTGGAAGCCTTTGACCCCGGGAAAACGCCAACCGCGGAGCCGCCCGTTGAGCCGGTTCTACCGCCTGTATCGGAAAACGAAAGCCGCGACCCGAAAACCGAATCCCCCTTTGCCCCCTATGCCGATTTTCTCCGTGCAGTCGCATCGGGCAACGGCGCGGCACAGCGTGCCGCCGCAACCGCGATCGGAAAACTGCCGGACGCGGCAGCGGACGCCGTCAACCGGATTGCCGTGGAGTTGCTGGGCGATATTCTCCTGGAAGAAGGGGAGAACGGATATACCGTCATCGAAGATTACAAACCTGATTTTGAGCGCCTGCTCGCCACACTTTGAAAAGGAGATGCCAATGGAAAACCAAGAGCAAAACAACATTCCAAAAGTTCCGAAGCGGATTCTGACATCCCTGCTTGCCTCTGTTTCCGCGGGCGTTGTCCCACGCGCCGGAGCACCCTATATCGCCATCGGACGGCGCGATGAGATTGCCGCCCTGCTTTCTGACCTGGAAACGGTCAACGACGGCGGCGGATCCATGCGTTTTCTGATCGGACGCTACGGAAGCGGGAAGAGCTTTCTGATGCAGCTGATCCGCGGGTATGCGCTGGAGCGGGATTTTTTGACGGCGGACGCCGACCTTTCCCCCGAGCGGAGACTCTACGGGAGCAACGGAAGCGGCGTTGCCACCTATCGCGAGCTGATCAAGAACCTTGCCTCCAAAGCGTCCCCGGACGGAGGCGCACTGCCGAAGATCATCGCCGGGTGGATTTCGGAGTTGCAGGCGGAGATTGCCGCAACCGGCGTTTCCCCCGAGAGCGCGGGCTTTTCGGAGGCGCTCAACTGCCGTATTCTGGCGGCGTTGCGGGAGATGGAGTTCCTTGTCGGCGGGTTTGATTTTGCCCGTGTTCTGACGGTGTATTACCGCGCCTACCTGTCGGGTGACGATCTGCGGCGCAGTGCCTGCCTGCGCTGGCTGCGCGGAGAGTACGCAAGCAAAACCGAGGCGCGGCGCGAGCTGGAGTTTGATGTTTCGGTCATCATCGACGACGACAACTGGTATGATTTTCTCAAGCTTTGGGCGTCGCTCGCGCGGACGATGGGGTATCGCGGCTTGGTGGTGTTCATCGACGAATGCGTCAACCTCTATAAGATCACGCATCGCGTCAGCCGGGAGAACAACTATGAAAAGATTCTCGCCATGTTCAACGACACCTTGCAGGGGCGAGCGCCCGGGCTGGCGCTCGTGTTGGGCGGAACGCCGCAGTTTTTGGAGGATCGCCGGCGCGGGCTGTTCGGCTATGAAGCCCTTCGGAGCCGGCTCTGCGACAGCAGATTCGCGCTGGAAGGCTTCAAAAACCTGATCGGACCGGTCATTCGCCTGCGTCGCCTTTCGGATGAAGAGTTGTTCGCCCTCATCTCCCGCGTCACGGCGCTTTACGCGCAGAATTACGGACAGCAACCGCGCGTCAGCGAGGCGGAGATGACGGAATTTCTCAACATCTGCCTCGCGCGTGCGGGCGCGGACAGCATGATCACGCCGCGGGAAATGCTGCGCGATTATATGACGGTGCTCAACATCCTGATGCAGAATCCAACGGCAACCTTCCGCAATGTGGTAGGGTCGGCTGTCACGCTCAAAACCGACGGCGGGGCGGATGGAGATGAGACCGCCGACGGGCAAACGTCCGCCTTTACCCCCGATGAGATTGATTTTTGACGGGAGGCATCAACCATGAACGAGGCAGAACGCATTTTTGAACGGTTTCCGGACTTCATCCGCGAATTTATCTATTCGAACGGATGGGAAACCCTGCGCGACGTGCAGGTCGCGGCGGCAAAGTCGATCTTTGAGACCGACCGAAACCTGCTTCTGACGTCCTCCACGGCGAGCGGAAAGACCGAGGCGGCGTTTTTTCCGATTCTCTCGGAACTTTGCGAAAACCCGCCGAAATCGGTTGGCGTGATCTACATCGCGCCGCTGAAAAGTCTGATCAACGACCAATTTTACCGCATCGAGGAGCTTCTCGACCAAAGCGGCATCCCGGTCACGCATTGGCACGGGGACGTTGCGGGATCGCATAAGAAAAAACTGCTCGACCGCCCGGCTGGGATCCTGCAAATTACGCCGGAGTCGCTCGAATCCATGCTCATCAACCGAAACAACGACATCGTTCGCCTCTTCGGGGATCTGCGATTCATCGTGATCGACGAGGTACACACCCTGACGGGAACCGACCGGGGAAATCAGATCCTTTGTCAGATGGCGCGGATCGGGCATCTGATCGGACATCATCCGAGGCGGATCGGGCTTTCCGCCACCATCGGGGACGCCGAAAAAGCGGCGGCATGGCTCGGCGCGGGTTCGGGCAGGGAGACCGAAGTTCCGCGTCTGCCGGTCGGAAAGACCCGCTGGCGGCTTGGGATGGAGCATTTCTACATTCAGAACACGCGGGAAAATCAGGCAACCGAACCAAAGGACGTTGCCGACCCGACGCCGGTTCCGAACGTCTATGACGCAGGATATTCCTATATGTACGATTGCGTGCATGACCGAAAATCGTTGGTGTTTTCCAACTCAAGAGAGGAGACCGAATATCTCTGCGCAACCTTACGGCAGATTGCCCGGATGCGCGGGGACCCGGATGTGTTTCTCATCCATCACGGAAATCTTTCCGCGTCGATCCGGGAGGAAGCGGAGCTGAAGATGAAGCAGGAGGACGAGCTTGCGGTCACCTGCGCCACCGTGACTATGGAGCTTGGCATCAACATCGGAAGGCTGGAGCGGGTTTTGCAGAACCAGTCGCCAAATTCGGTTTCGGGCTTTTTGCAGAGGCTCGGGAGATCGGGCAGAAGAGGTCAGCCGCCCGAGATGATGATGGTTTTCCGAGAGGAGGATCCGCTCCCGAACACGCCGCTTCCGCATCTGATCCCATGGGAGCTGCTCAAGGCGATCGCCATTGTGGAGCTTTACCGCGAGGAGCGGTTCATCGAGCCGCCGAACATCCGAAAATTGCCGTATAGTTTGCTGTTTCATCAGACCTTGAGCGTGCTGGCGGCGTCGGGGGAACTGACCCCGCGTCGGCTTGCGGAGCGGGTGCTGTCGCTTCCGCCGTTTGTGAATGTCCCGAAAGAGGACTACAAGGTCATGCTCACCTCGATGCTCAACAACGAGTTTTTGGAGATGACGGCGGAAAAGACCCTGATCGTGGGGTTGAAGGGAGAGCGGCTGCTCAAGAGCTTCAAATTCTACGCGGTTTTCAAGGATAGCGAGGATTACACCGTCCGAGCGGGGTCAGACGAGATCGGAACCATCACAACACCGCCGCCCGTTGGCGACCGCTTTGCGCTCGCGGGACGGGTATGGGAGGTTGAAGAGCTCGACGTTCAGAGAAAACTCGTCTATGCGAAGGGCGTTGAGGGCAAGATGGAGATTTCATGGCCGGGGGACTACGGCGAGGTGCATACGCGCATCGTAGAACGCATGAAGCGGGTACTTGCGGAGGACGTGCAGTATCCGTATCTCAAGCCAAACGCGCAAAAGAGACTGGACGTTGCCAGACACGTTGCGAGAAACACGGGAATGCTGGAGCATTCGGTGGTGCATCTCGGCGGGTATACCTATTGTGTGTTCCCGTGGCTGGGGACGCGATCCTTCCGAACCCTGCGAAAGCTGATCAAGGCGGAAAAGAAGAAATTCGACATCACGGGGCTGGAATACGAAGGGTGCTATTTCATTCAATTCAAAATGAGCCGGGGCAACGATTTTGAACTGATTTCCGAGCTGGCAAAGAAGGCGGAGCAGGGGATCAACGCCGAGGACTTGATCTCGTCGGGCGAGGTTCCCGTGTTCGAAAAGTACGATGACTACATTCCCGCCGACCTGCTGCGCCATGCCTACGCGGTGGATAAACTCAACCCCGCCGAGGCAGGCAAACGAATCCTTGAAATGCGGGATGAGTTTTAGGGATAAAGTCCGCG
>CAKJZF010000116.1 GCA_918290775.1 Clostridiales bacterium
AATTGCCGCTTGCGGCAATTTTCCAAACATCTCCCCCACCCTTCCAAAAAGAGCAGATAAGGGGAAAAATGATTTGGATTGCGCGAATAAAGCGGACAGACCGTTAAAGATTTGTCCACCTTGTTTGCCCTTTTCTTATTAATCGTCTCCCTGCGTTTGTTCTTTTAGGCAGGGGAGAGCGCGAGAGGGGGCGCCCATTTGTTTGAAGAAAAGGGCGCCCCCTCTCGCGGCCTTCTCCTTTAAAAGAAACTACGCTTTTGAGCGAGTTCGGGGTGGGCTTTGATGTAGTGATTCCATTTGACGTAGCCGTAGGTGGAGTTGGTGAGGTAGCCGGCTTTGAGGACGAGCAGGACGTACTGTCCGGAGAGGATGTTGATGGCGCCCTCGAGGATTGCTTCGATGATCCATGCGACCCATTGCTCCTCGAAGCGGAAGAAGATGAACAGTCCGTTTGCAATGCCGACGGCAGTGGCGCAGGCGTCGAGGTAGCAGACCGCGATGTAAAGGGCTTCGTTTCCGTGGAAGAGGTCGGTTCCGAAGTCCATGAGGGTCAGCAGGTAGCCGATGCCGACCGTCCAAAGGGCGACGCCGACCAGAACGAGGATCTCCTGCCAACCGCGCAGGCGGCGGACTTGGGTCAGGTCGTCCTCGCGGCGGTCGGGGTGCTTATTCCAGTTGATGAAGCTGACGATGTCGATCGGGAGCCAGAAGAAGAGCGTGGAGACCATGGTTGCGAAGCGGTAGGCGAGAACGAGGCAGATGGCGATCTCGGTGATCTCGACAAACACGGAGACGATGAAATTCCATTTGCTCTGCTTGGAGATCAACAGTTCGCAAAGGATGTTCAGGAGCGTGTCCGCAAGATAGAGCGCCATGATGACAAGCCCGTTGACGCCGTTGACGTCCTCTTCCGGGAAGAGAACCGCGAAAACGGCGGCAAGCACCATGATCGAGAGAAACCAGCTTTTTTCATAGGTGGTGAAAAATTTTCCCGCAAACCCCATGATCGCAAAGCCGATCGCGGCAAGAACAACCGCCATTGCCGCGTTGAGGAGCGGGGCGGCAGCGAGCATCCGGTTGGAGCGGAACGCGGAGCGGATCTCGGCAGGGGTGTGTGCCGCGGAGGTCGGGTCGGTCGGGTCAACCGCGAAGACGGCATACGCGCCGTCGGCGGCGAGGAAAACCCGACAGAAAACGGTGGTGTGACCGTCGAGGATTTCGTTGTAGCCGTCGGTGTTTTCGGACAGGCGTTCCCATTCCTCATAGGAATAGGTGTGATAATAATGATAGTTTCCGTCGGCAGAGGTGAACTCCACGCGGCATTTCGTGCTGTCGTCGTCGTAGTCGCCGAGGTCGGAGAGGGTGAACGGCTGATCCACCGTCTCCGTCACCTTGTTTTTCGAGGAGAAAACCGAGGAGAAGGCGACGATCGCGAGCACAAGGGCGACAACGAGCAAAACCGCCATCGCGGCAATCGAGGCGGTGCGCCAGATTTTGGCGCGTCGGGTTTTGGTCAGTTCTGTGGTTTCCATAGGGGATCTTTTTTCCTGCTTTCTGTTTCGATTTGTGCTATTTTTAGGCATACGGTATGCAAATTTTGTGCGGGCAGGCGGTCAGCCGCCGTCAAACCGGCGGAACACCGACCCGGCGACCTCGGTCATTACATCCGGACGCGTGACGATGATGCCGGTGGATTCGTCGCCGAGAATCAGCAGGGTGTCCCCCGCCTTGATGCCAAACAGGGCTCGCGCTTCCTTGGGGATCACGATCTGCCCCTTTTCGCCAACCTTTACCGTTCCGAACAGATGCTTCCCGCGCGGCAAGCCGAGAAGCTGTTTTCCTTTTGCCATCGCGCTCTCTCCTTTCTTCCGCCGGGCATGGGATTTCCGCCGCCGGGGGCAACAATTTCCTACTTGTAGGAAAAGTATACCACATTAACGGCGGATTGTCAACAGATATCAGCGCGAAAAAAGCAGAAAACGCGGAGCAAACCAAAAAAAGGATAAAAACAAAAGGTAGAAAATGCAAGAAGGCGGTTGACATCGCGATTTTGATATGATATAATATGGTTTATAAAGGGGTATTCTCCTTTGCCGAACCAAACCGTATTCCTTTATGGCAAAATTTCAGCAGGAAAGGTTGAGAAGCAATGAATCAACAACGCATCAACAGTAAAACAGGCGTGCTTCGGGTCGTGGCGCTCGCGCTCATGGCTTTGTTGCTCGTCGCAGGGCTCACGGTCATCGCATCTGCCGACGATCCCACGCCGATCACGGTCAATGTGGCGGATCTCGATTTCTCGGCGGCGGACGCCTCCATTCAGGTCATAGACGGCGTCATCACCAAGACTTATGACGCGCAGACTGCCAAGGGGATCCCCGGAACCGTCACCGTGAAGAACAACGCGGGGCAGGACGCCGCAAAGGTGACCGTCAGCGTCGAATCCGCAACGTGGGACGCCACCGACACCGCCGCAAAAAAAATAACCGTGGTATTTTCGCTCGCGGGGGCTGACAAGGATAAATACGTCATCGGTGACAACAACACGTTGGTCTTTCCCGCCAAGATCCTGCCGAAGGTGCTGGGATGGGCGAACGGGAGCGCAACGGCGTCAACCTCGTATGCCATCGGGAAGTCCTCCTATGCTTTTGACGCCGCGGGCGTAACCGATCTTCCCGCGCTCGACAAGACCGGGCTTTCCGCCGCGCTTTCCGCAGAGGTGGACGCGATCACGGTAACGGTCGATGAGGTCACTTCGGTGAACGCGAGCGCCGCCGGCACGTACAACACCAAGGCGAAAGTCAAGCTTTCGAATTCCAACTTCACCGCGCCCGCCGTACCCGTTACGGCAACGGTCAACAAGGTGGAAATTACGAGCGTTCAGTGGAATAACACCGCCAACATCACCTACGGCGATCCGCGCAACGTTACGGTGACCGGCTACGACGCCGCCAAAAACGCCTATGAAATTTATCAGGTCGAGTACCCGGCAGACTACGGCGACGTTAACGAACTGGGCTATACCCTCTCCGCAACGCTCCTCAACGCCAACTTTACCGAGATCGCCGGGCTGGAGAAAACCAAAATCGTTATGATCGCGCCGAAGAATTACGGCGTGACCATGAAGGATCAGAAGGTGCTGGGCGACGGCAAAACGCCGTACACCATCGGCGTGGAAAGCGAGACCATGCCGGACAGCGTCCGGGGAAAGATCGTTTACACCGTTGACGGCGCCTCCTTCGTTGGGACGGCGTCGGCAGGAACCTATGTCATCACGGCAACGCTCCCCGGCGGCAACTATACCTTCACGTCGGGCGGCAAGCCCGTCACCGAGCTTCATGCAACGCTTACCATCACGGTGGATCACGTTCTCGTTTCGGTCAAGGACGGCGACAGCGTTACATCAAACATCATCCTGACCTCGAAGAAGGGACTGGACGCAAGCGTTTCCGCAACGGCGCAAATCGCCCCCGAGGTGAAGCTCCCGAAGGGAACCAAGTACGCGCAGTCCTTCCAGATCCTGCTCTCGGGCGCGTCGGACGACGATTCCTTCACGCTGATCATACCGCTTTCCTATGAAGTTTATAAGAAGGGCTGCGAGGATCTCGCCGCGTCGTCGCTCTATGTGTATGACGCCGCGGGCAACCCGGTTACCGCGATCAGCAAGGGCTATAAGGTGACAGCCGCCGCCGGCTATTATAAGCTGGAAGGCGTCAAGGGCGACGTCGGGTCGCTGACCGTCGCCATCGCGCCGCAGTACAGCAACGGCGGCATCGGTCTTTTGGCTTGGATCATCATCATTCTGGTTCTCGTTGTGATCCTGTTGGTGGTCATGTTCTTCATCGGCAGAAAGATCCGCAAGTCGCTTGACGCGCAAGCCGCGGAGAATGCGGAGGAGACGACGGAAGCGGTTGCCGAAGAGACTGCCGAAGAGGTTGCCGCCGAGGCGGAAGCGCCGGTTGAGGAAGAACCCGCAGAAGAACCCGCAGAAGAGATTTTCCTGGAGGCAGAAGAAGCCGAGGCAGAAATGCCCGCCGAGGAACAGCCGGTCAACGACGAACCCGCCGTTGAGACGCTGGCGGCGGTTGCGGAAGAGGCGCCGGAAGCCGAAGAGGAAGCTCCCGCAGGCATCCCCGCGCATCTGCAAACCAAGAACGGCGGACTGCTCTACATCGACACCCGCAAGAAGCCCGATCTTTATCAGGAGATGCTCGCGCTCGAGGCGGCGGGACAGGCGCAGATCCTCTACCGTTACCGCAAGAGCTATCAATCCAAGCTCGTGCAGGCGGACGGCAAGATTCAGGACTACTATTCCACGATCAAAAACGCGTTGCTCCATTATCGCGGCGTAAAGGCACGCAAGAGCTGGAACTACGAGGCTTACAACTGCGGAAGAACGCAGATCGCAAAGATCATTCCCCAGGGCAAGACCGTCAATCTCTATCTGGGCATCGACCCCGCGGAATTGGCGGAAACCAAGTACGGCGTTGAGGATGTTTCCGAAAAGAAGAAATTTGAGGCAACCCCGTTGCTCGTGAAGATCCGCGGCGATCGCAAACTCAAGTTTGCGCTTGAGCTGATCGAGAAAATCTGTGGCGAAACGCTGGCGCTCAAACCGTCCAAGAAACCCGAACAGGACTACAAGATCGAATATATGACGCAGGAACAACTGCTCGACGCGGGATTGGTGAAACTCTTCGCCGCCGCCGCACCGATCGAAGAGCCCGTAGCGGAACCGACCGAAGAGTAAGGTTTCGGGGATGAAAAGAACATAAGAGGGGGCGGGGAGCCTTGTTCTCGTGAGAACAAGGCTCCC
>CAKJZF010000117.1 GCA_918290775.1 Clostridiales bacterium
CACCGAAGGAGATGCCATGCTCCTCGCAGGCATAGGACTGCGAAAACTCCAGCTCCTGCGCCGCTCCTTCCCCCTCGCGCGGAGCGGTCTGAACGATCAGATGCCCGTCCGCAACGGCAAGCGCGTTCTCCACCGAGTCAGTCAGCCGCGATTCGATTCCCTCGCGGATCACAAGGCGATCCACCACAATTTCGATGCTGTGCTTTTTGTTCTTATCCAGCGGGATGCTCTCGGAAAGATCATACATATTGCCATCCACGCGCACGCGCACGTAACCGCGCTTCTTCGCGTCGGCAAGGGTCTTCTCGTGCATTCCCTTTTGCGCACGCACCACGGGGGCAAGAATCAAAAAACGCGTTCCTTCGGGCAACGTGAGAATCCTGTCGATGATCTGATCGGTGGTCTGTTGGCGAATCTCCTTACCGCAAACCGGGCAATGCGGAATGCCGATGCGTGCGTAGAGCAGGCGGAGATAATCGTAAATCTCCGTCACGGTTCCGACCGTGGATCTCGGGTTTTTGGACGTGGTTTTTTGGTCGATGGCAATGGCGGGGGAAAGCCCCTCGATCGAATCAACATCGGGCTTATCCAACTGCCCGAGGAACATTCTCGCGTAGGAGGATAACGACTCCACAAACCGACGGTGTCCCTCGGCATAAATGGTGTCAAACGCGAGCGAGGACTTGCCCGAACCCGAAAGCCCCGTCAGCACGACGAGCTTGTCCCGCGGGATGTCAACATTGATATTTTTGAGATTATGAACCCGCGCACCGCGGATCTGAATCGTTTTCGGCATTTGATTGACTCCTGATCGTTCCGTTTTGATTTATCTGTCCACTTTTCCTTCTCGAATCTTCTTGATACGGTCGCGAAGGTATGCCGCCTGCTCAAATTCGAGCTTGGAAGCGGCGGTTTTCATTTCACGTGTCAGCGTTTCGATGAGTTTTTCTCGTTCGGAAGCGTTCAGCTTGCGGTTGGCGCTTCCCTTTTCTCCGCGGCGGGATTTATGCTCCTCGCGGCTCCCGATCTCAATCACATCGCGAACGCCCTTGATGACGGTTTTCGGGGTGATTCCGTGCGCTTGGTTGTAGGCAAGCTGAATCGTTCTGCGGCGATTGGTTTCGAGAATTGCCCCTCGCATGGAACCTGTGACCGTATCCGCATACATGATCACCTTTCCCTCGGCGTTTCGCGCCGCCCGACCGACCGTTTGAATCAGCGACCGCTCGGCACGCAAAAACCCTTCTTTGTCGGCGTCGAGAATCGCGACCAGCGACACCTCCGGGATGTCCAACCCCTCCCGTAAAAGGTTGATGCCGACCAACACATCGAAAACGCCGAGCCGCAGATCCCGGATGATCTCCATGCGTTCGATGGTTTCCACGTTATAGTGGATATACCGCACGCGCACGCCGTTGTTCTCAAGATAGTCGGTCAGATCCTCCGCCATCTTTTTGGTCAGCGTGGTGACCAAAACACGCTCTCCCTTGTTCGCCCGGACGCGGATTTCGCCGAGCAGATCGTCCACCTGCCCTTCAATCGGGCGCACCTCGATCTCGGGGTCGGGAAGCCCCGTCGGTCGGATGATCTGCTCCACCACCTGCTCCGCGTGCGCCTCCTCGTAGTCCCCCGGAGTCGCGCTCACGAAAATGGCTTGATGGATGCTCGCTTCAAATTCATGGAAATACAGCGGGCGGTTGTCAAACGCGGACGGCAGACGGAACCCGTAATCCACCAGATTTTTCTTTCTCGCCGTATCTCCCCCGCTCATACCGCGCACCTGCGGCACCGTGACATGGGATTCGTCAATGAACATCAGATAGTCGTCGGGGAAATAGTCGAGCAGGGTAAACGGCGTTGACCCCGCCGGGCGACCCGAAAGCACGCGCGAATAATTCTCCACGCCCGAGCAGAATCCGATCTCGCGAAGCATCTCGAGGTCGTATTTGACGCGCTCCCGAATGCGCTGTGCCTCAATGAGTTTGTTCTCGGACTCGAAAAACCGAACCCGTTCCTCCATCTCGCGCTCAATCTCGGCAAGCGCTGCCTCCCGCTTTTCATCGGAAACGGCATAATGCGTTGCGGGATAGATCGCGGCATAGGAAAGTACCCTCTTCAGCTCCCCGGTCACGATGTTGATCTCCGAAATGCGGTCGATCTCGTCCCCGAAGAACTCCACGCGAATGGCGCTTTCGTTCATATTGGAAGGGATAACCTCCACCGTGTCGCCGTTGACGCGGAAGCAATCGCGCATCAGCGAAAGATCGTTGCGGTTATAACTGTTTGCCACCAGCTTGCGAATGAAAATGTCCCGGCTCATCTGCATCCCCGTCCGAACGGCAACCACAAGTCCGCTGTACTCGCTCGGATCTCCCAGCGAATAGATGCAGGAGACCGACGCCACGATGATTACATCCCGCCGTTCAAACAGCGCACTTGTGGCACTATGACGCAGACGGTCGATTTCATCGTTGACCAACGCGTCCTTCTCAATATACATATCCTTCCCCGGAATATAGGCTTCCGGTTGATAGTAATCATAGTATGAGACGAAAAACTCGACCGCGTTTTCGGGGAAAAACTCGCGCATTTCGGAGCAAACCTGCGCCGCCAAGGTCTTGTTCGGCTCGAGAATGATGGTTGGACGGTTCATCTTGGCGATGACATTTGCCATGGTAAATGTTTTGCCAGAGCCGGTAACACCAAGCAACGTCTGCATCCGCTGCCCTGCCCGCAATCCTTGGCAAAGCGCACGGATCGCGGCGGGTTGATCCCCGGTCGGTTCAAATTCGCTTTTGAGCTTAAAGGCGTCCATTTATCTATCCATTTCCTTCCAAAACTGGTCTGTTTTTATTTTTCAAAAACATAAATTTGCGTTTTTTCGATCGGATATTGCCGAAATCAGAAAAATATCAGAACACGATGTTATTATAACACAAACGCCGGCGAATGTCAACACCGCGCACGAAAAAACCGTCTTTTTCGGAACCTCTTTCCCTCCCCCGGCATAAGCTGAAAGCAACCACATCCCGAAAGGAGATCTCCGATGAACAATGATCCAACCCCCAACCCAACCCCAGCCAATTTGTGCTACGGTTATCTTGTGGTTCAGGTTTCCACCGCGCGCGGTGCGATCCCGCTTGAGGGTGCGCTGGTGGACATTCTGACATACGATCCGCTCGATCCCCCGCCCAGCAACTCCATTGACGGAACGCTGATCACCACGCTTGTAACCGATCGCGACGGCAATACCCCAACGATTCGCCTCCCGTCTCCACCCTGCTCCAACTCGAACAGTCCCGAATCGGGTCGCCCCTATGCCCTCTACCAATGCAATGTCCGGTTGGATGGCTACTACGACCAAACGCACGTCGGCATTCCGGTCTATCAGGGAATTACGGTGATTCAGCCTGTGGTGCTCATTCCGATTTCCGAAGACGGAACCGATGTCCCTCCGCCCGAAACCCGCTACTTTGACACCGAAACCGACGAGATTACCGAGGAAGGAGTCTGAACACATGGCATTACCCGCCATCCCCGAAAACATCACGGTTCATCTCGGTCCGCCTTCGTCTGACGCCGAAAACGTGACCGTTCCGTTTATCCATTACATCGCGAACGTCGCGTCGAGCGAGCTTTACCCGACATGGCCTGAAAGCGCTCTCCGCGCAAACATCATCGCCCAGACCTCCTTTGCGCTCAACCGCGTTTACACCGAATATTACCGTTCCCGGGGCTATGATTTCGATATCACCAATTCCACCGCGTACGATCAGGCGTTTGTGAACGGCAGAGGTATATTTGAAAATGTCCGCCGTCTGGCAAGCGAGCTTTTCACAACCTATATCCGCCGGGAAAACAGCGTGGAACCGTTGTTTGCCCAGTTCTGTGACGGCATTGAGGTCACCTGCAACGGGCTTTCTCAATGGGGCAGTGTCTCCCTCGCAAACGACGGCTATTCCTTCCTTGACATTCTTCGCTACTATTATGGGAACGACATCGTTCTCATGGAAAACACCCCCGTAACCGGTTCCACGGTCAGTGTGCCCCCCTTCCCTTTGAGCCTCGGAAGCTACGGAAACAACGTTCGCACCGTCCAACTCCGTCTCAACCGCATCTCCAACAACTTTCCCTCCATCCCGAAAATCGCTCTGACTGACGGACTGTTCAGCACCGACACCGAAGCCGCTGTCCGTCGCTTTCAGGAAATTTTCGGGCTGGAGCCGGACGGAATCGTCGGAAACGCGACATGGTATTCCATTCAAAGCCTCTATACGAGCGTCAAACGCCTGACCGACCTCTCCTCGGAGGGAATCCGCCCCGAGGAGGTTTCGCAGGAACTGCTCACAACGCTGCGGCAAGGGGATACCGGGGTGGAGGTCTACAATCTGCAGTACTACATCAATTACCTTTCTAACTACTACAACACCATTCCTGCTCTCACGCCCGACGGCGTGTTCGGTCCCGCCACAAAATCCGCGGTTGAGGAGGTTCAGCGAACATTCGGGCTTGCGGTTGACGGCATCGTCGGCCCCGCAACATGGTATCGGCTCTACAACGCCTATCTCGGCATCGCCCGCACGATTCCCGCCACCTATACCGAAGGGGAAACCGTCCCTTACGGCGGGGTGCCCCTGCGGCTCGGAAGTGAATCCGAGGCGGTTCGCACCTTGCAGGAATACCTGAATTATATCTCCGCGTTTTATTCCGAAATCCCTTCGATCACGCCGACCGGATATTTCGGAACGCAAACCCGCGAGGCGGTTCTCGCCTTTCAGCGTCTGGAGGGACTGACGCAAACCGGCGTTGCGGAAGCCGCAACATGGACCGCGCTGACCGCGCTTTACGACGCGCTGTATCTCGGCAACCGTCTGCGGGACGGTCAATACCCCGGCTATGACGTCGGCGCTTGAGAAAGGAGAAGGATACCGCATATGCAACAACCCGAAACCGAGTCGGTTGCCGTTCGCAACCTGCAAACCTACCTGCGCCAGCTCTCCTACCATGATCCGGCAATTACGCCGCCCCCCATCGACGGGATCTTCGGAAACGTGACCCGCCGCGCACTCTGCGAATTTCAGAAACAACAGGGCTTGCCGGTCTCCGGGACCGCCACCCGCGCCACTTGGGACGCGCTCTATGCCGCCTACCGCACCTCGCTCGCAGAAAACGCGATGCCCGGTCGCGTTGCTTTCTTCCCGGTCTCCCCGCAAAACTACTGCCTCTCGAACGGGTGCTGTAATTTTTGCGTGTCGGTTCTGCAATATATGCTGACGGAGCTGCAACGGGTCGTTGGAGACGGGATTCCGCTCCAAATCAACGGAACCTTTGACGACGCAACCGAAGAGGCTGTCAGAACCTTTCAGAAATGCTGTCACGGGCTGGATTGCACCGGAAATGTTGACCGCGCAACCTGGAACGCCATCGTCGAACGCTACAACGCGCTCTGCGAGCGACCACCGTTTGAATAAAGCCTTGGGGGATTCAAAAGTTTGCGGCTTTTGAATCCCCCCCTCTTTTTTCGATGATGCTCTTTACAAGCCCGAAAAATCGTGATATAATATTCGCAGAAACTTTTTTCTTTGAAAAAAGTTTGGGGCTTTCGCCCCTGCGCGGGCTGTCGCCCGCCTGCGATATTGATGACCTCGCAAAAATGCCCTTGCAAGCAAGCATTTTTGCTTCGTGATATAATGAAGGTATCTCATTCGGAAGTTAACATCCGTTTGCTTCCAACAATCGGCTTGCTACGGCGCCGGTTTGCTACAACGAGGAGACTGCAATATGACAACCACTTTAATCTATGTTCGCCACGGGCAGAGCGAAGCCAATCTTTCCGCCGTTTTCACCGGGCAAAGCGACGTTCCCCTGACTCCTCTCGGGCAACGGCAGGCGGCTTTGACTGCCGACTATCTACGCGCGTTCCCGGTTCGCCGCGTCTATGCGAGCGACCTGCACCGTGCCATGCAGACTGCGGAACCGACCGCTGTCCGTCACGGGCTTGCCGTCATCCCGACGGCAGAGCTTCGCGAGGTAAACGCCGGCAGTTGGGAAGGAATGCCGTTTGAAGAGATTGACCGTCGCTACCCGGTGGAGTTCGGGACTTGGCTTCAGGACATTGCAAGCGCGCGTTGCCCGGGCGGGGAAACCGTGGCGGAGGTTGCCCGTCGCGTCACCGATTGCGTCAACCGAATCGTGGCGGATAATCGCGGGAGTTGCGTCGCGCTGTTCAGCCACGCCACTCCGCTCCGCGTTCTTTGGTGCCATTGGCAGGGATTGCCGCTTTTGGAAGCGTCCCATGTTCCGTGGTGCTCCAACGCATCGGTCACGGTCGTGGAATATGACGATGCGCTTCGCCCGAATATCGTCCGCTACGGATACGACGCGCACCTCGGAGACCTTGTGACCCGCCTGCCGCAGAAGGTTTGACTTTTCGCAGTAAAAAACAGCCCGGATGGGCTGTTTTTTCATACCGTATATTCAAAAATCGACTTTTTTCATCCTCGCTTGCGAAGAGAAAGAACGGTTGCAGACGCGCAAAGGCGGGGGAGACTTTCCCGAAAGTCTCCCCCGCCTTTGCTGTTCTTCAGCGATCCTTGTATTCTTCCTTGATTTTCGCGGCAAGGTTTGCGGGCACTGTGTCATAGCCTGTCACCTTGTAGTCAAAGCTCCCTCTGCCCTGCGTCATCGCGCGGAGCACAATCGGGTAGTCCATGATTTCAGATTTCGGCGCGATTGCCTGCACGGTGGTATACCCCTTGCGGTCGGCAACCGGCTCCATTCCCATCACGCTTCCGCGGCGTTTGTTGAGGTCACCCATCACATCGCCAACCATCCCATCCGGAACAGTGATGTTCAGGTCACCAACCGGCTCGAGGATCACAGGCGCTGCCTCTTCAAGGCATTTCTTATAGGCAAGCGACGCCGCTGTTTTGAAGGAAAGCTCATCCGAGTCCACGGCGTGGTAGGAACCGTCGTAAAGATCGGCGCAAAGCCCCATGAGCGGGAAGCCTGCCGCGCCCTTTGACATGGCATCTTGAATCCCCTTCTCGACCGCGGGATAGAAATTCTTCGGAACCGTACCGCCGACGACCGAGACCGTAAAGGTCAAACCGTCGCTATCCGAGGGAGAAAACCGCATCTTGACGTGTCCGTACTGTCCCGATCCGCCGTTCTGCTTTTTGTGTTTGCCTTCAACGTCGACCGATTTGGTGATTTTCTCGCGGTAGGCAATGCGCGGCGTTTCATAGTTGATGTTCAGCCCAAAGCGGGACTTCAGCCGCGCGGCGAGTACGGAAAGATGCACTTCGCCAAGCCCGTAGATCAGCAGTTGTTTGGTTTCGGAATCGTTTTCAAACCGCAGGGTGTAATCCTCCTCGACCATGCGGGCAATGCTCTGCGAAATCTTTCCCTCGTCGCCCTTACTTGCCGGAACCATCGCCTTGACGTAATACGGCGTTGGGAAGCAGATTTTGGAATAGGAGAACGCGCTGTTCCAAGTCAGCGTGTCATTGGTATTAGTTCCAGAGAGTTTGGCAACCATGCCGATGTCGCCGCAGGCAAGCTCCTCGACCTCGGTCTGCTTTTTGCCTTTCATCACATAGAGATGCGCGAGCTTTTCGCTCTCTCCCGAGGTTTGGTTGCGAAGCGTCAGGTCTCGTTTGACTGCCCCGTTCATCACTTTGAAGAACGACATTTTGCCGACGAACGGGTCCGCAACCGTTTTGAAAACGAACAGCGCAGGTTCCCCGCCCTCGGATTTGATCTCAATCGGCGTTCCGTCCGCAAGGAGTTCCTGCTTCTTTGCGGTGTGCCTCGGGAAGGACTCCGCAATCTTATCGAGCATCGTCCAAACGCCCCAAAGCTTGGTTGCCGCTCCGCAGAACACGGGAACGATCTCGCCGCGGATGATGCCTTCATGGACGGCGTTGACCGCCTCCATGTGTCCGATCTCCTCGCCCTCAAAGTATTTCATCATCAAATCTTCGTTGGTACTGGCAACCGCTTCCATCAGCATATCCCGGTACTTTGCAACCGCTTCCTCGCTCTCGGCGGGGATGATCTCAACGCTGTGGCGACCTTTATCGTCGAAAACGTGCGCCGTGCGGTCGATCAGATCAATGGCGCCCACAACCTCGCCGTTTTTGACCATCGGGATCGTGAGCGGGCAGACGTTTTTGCCGAAGGTCTCATGAAGCGAATCGAGTACGCGCCCGAAACGCGCCTCGTTATCGTCAAATTTATTGATGAAGAACGCACGCGGCAATCCTGCCTTTGCAACCGACTCCCATGCGATTTCGGTGCCGACTTCGATGCCTGCCTTGCCGTCCACAACAATGATGGCGCTGTCCGCCACGCGGAGCGCCTGCAAAACTTCGCCCGAAAAATCCAAATACCCCGGTGTGTCAAGAAGGTTGATTTTCACATCCTTCCAGGTCATGTTCATCAAGGAGGCAGAAACCGAAATCTTTCTCGCAATCTCCTCGGGATCATAGTCGCTGACCGTGTTTCCCGCCGTCACATTTCCCAACCGGTCGATTTCGCCCGTCAGATAAAGCATTGCTTCCGCCAGCGAGGTTTTGCCGCTTCCCCCATGCCCGAGAAGGGCGATGTTTCTGATGTTCTTTGTCTCGATTTTTGCCATTGTTTTGCCCTGAACCCCTTTCATATTACTGGTACGATACTGGTACGATCGCTTTGGACCTTATCCCCAGTATAGCACATTTTGGAAGGTTTTTCAAGGGCATTTGTCAACTTTATGACCGACGAAATGTAGAAATCGGGCTTCTGTTTTTAGCTATTTTCGACAAAAATCAGTCAAAAAACAAGGTTTCAGCATTCCTTCGGGTCACATCGACGGCATCTTGCACGGAGCATTCCCAAAGCCCCGCCAATGCCTCGATGGTGTGAACGAGAAGCCCGGAATGGTTGAGGCTGCCGCGCATCGGATGCGGGGCAAGGTAGGGGCAGTCGGTCTCCACAAGCAGGCGTTCGCGCGGGACTGCCTGCGCCGCCTCCCGAACGCGCGGCGCGTTTTTGAAAGTCAGGGTCCCCGAGAAGGAGATGTACCAGCCCCGCCGCGTGTACTCCCGCACCATCTCGGGGCTTCCGCTGAAGCTATGCATCACGCCTCGTACATTCGGATGCCGCAGGATGATCTCAAAGATGTCGCCGTGCGCATCCCTGTCATGGATAATCACGGGCAAATCCAACCGCTCCGCCAGTTCCAATTGTGCTTCAAATAGGCGTTTTTCCTTTGCACGGTCAAGCGGAACCTCACCGAACCGCTCGGCATGATAATCCAATCCGATCTCGCCGATGGCAACGATTTTGTCGCGCTCCCGGGTCTTTGGCATTCCGAGCAGGACGGTCAAGTCGTGAAGCGCTTCGTCCTCCCGGACAAAATGCCCGTCCTCTGGGTGAATCCCCACCGCCGCATACATACCTTCGTATCTTGCCGCCTGCGCGATCGCCGCCCGCGAGGTGGACGGATTGGTTCCGACATTGATGATGGTTTTGACCGTTTTTTGAAACACGGTACGCAAAATCGCATCCGCTCCGCCTTCCGACTCCCGCTCAAAACGCGCGTCAAAATAATGCGCATGGCTATCGAAAATACCTTCGCATTCATCCGTCATCCACATTTTACTCACTTTGAAAAGCCCATTCTTTTTTCAGGCTCCGGCGAAACAACCCGTCAATCTCTTTCGCCGGCTGACTACCTTCATAGAGAATGCGATAAACTGCCGAGCAGATCGGCAATTCTACCCCATATCTCTTTACAAGCACCTGCAATGCGGCGGCAGTAGAGTATCCTTCCGCCAAATCCCCATAGGGCTTGCCGGTTGCAAAGCACTCCCCAAACTGCCGATTGTGGGAATACGGAGAAAACACCGTTGCCTCGTAGTCCCCGAGGTGACAAAGCCCGTATGCTGAAAATGGATTTCCTCCCATTGCGCGGATCAGCTCCGCAATCTCATGTGTTCCGCGACTCATCAAGGCACCTTTCAAGGCAGAAAGCCCCATTCCGTCTAAAAGCCCCGCCGCGATCCCAATAACATTTTTGGATGCGGCACCAATCTCATTGCCGATCAGATCATCTCCATAATAAAAGCGGATCAGGTTGCCGGAAAAAGCTTGGATCAGTTTTGCTTTCAAATCATCATACTTGCTGTCGATCACCATGCAATTCGGAATCCCCGTCAGAAAATCCTGTACGTGTCCCGGTCCCAACCAAACGGCAACGCGATTGCTCGGCTCCAGCTCTTCCTCGACAATTTCCGTTAGCCGTTTGCCGGTTTCCGCTTCAATTCCCTTCATACAGAGCACAATCTCTCGGTTTTTTAACGATTGCTCCCGCAACTGGCGCATCAATCCGCGCAAATGTTGGGACGGGACAGAAACAAGAAGAACCTCCGCTTGGCAGGTAGCGGATAGATCGGATGTAAGCAAAACGCTTTCCGGCAATGTTAGAAGCCCGTTGTTTCTCGTTTCCGAAAAGTTCCGAAAACGTTCCGAACCACTTCGTCCATACAGCAGAACGTCCTGCCCTAACTGATCCAAATACCACGCAATCAGCGACCCCCACCTGCCGCATCCAATAACAGAAACGCGCATCTTTTTTCTCCTTGTTTTCATTGGAATGAAGTTGCGGGAAAGACCGCTTTCCCGCGCGGACTTCCCCGCTGTCAAACCACTCAATGAACCCTCTCGCCCAAGGGCGTTTCGGGGTCAAGAAACACCACCCGAACCGTCTCCTCGCCCGACGCCAGAATCATTCCCTGCGACTCTACGCCGCAAAGCACTGCCGGCTTGAGATTGGCAACTACAATCAGCTTTTTGCCGATCAGATCTTCGGGAGTATACCATTTTGCGATGCCCGAGACAACCTGCCGCCGCTCATACCCGAGGTCTAATTGCAATTTCAGCAATTTTTTCGCCTTCGGAACCGGTTCGCAAGCGATCACCTTTGCGGTTCGCAACTCAACTTTTCCAAAATCGTCAATACCGATCTGTGCGCACCCCTCCGGCTTCTCGGGAGCGGTTGCCGCTTTTTGCGCGGCGGCGGCTCTATCGGCTTGCAGTTTGGCAAATTCCTCGAGCTTCTTCCCTTCGTCTACCCGGGCAAACAGCACTTTGGAATCACCCACCGTTTCACCTGCCTTCATACCGCCGAACGCAGAAAGTCCGCCGAGCGAATCAAAGCCACGCTTGTCGGTTCCGAGTTCGTTCAGAATCTCCTCCGCCGTTGCCGGGATGAAGGGCAACAGCATAACTGCGCCCCACCGGATTGCTTCCATCAGGTTATACAAGACCGTTCCGAGCCGTGCTTTTTGGGTATCATCCTTTGCAAGCGACCACGGGGTTGTTTCGTCGATATACTTATTGGCGCGGCTGAGCATCTCAAAGATCCCCTCCAGCGCGTCGGCAACGTGAAAATCGTCCATGCAGGTTTTCAGATTCTCAAAAGCCTTAACGCACGCCGCCTTCAGCTCGGCGTCGGTTCCTTCCTCGCCCGCGGGCGCTGGAACGATCTGACCGAAATATTTCTTCTCCATGTCGAGCGTCCGTTTGACCAGGTTGCCGAGGTTGTTGACCAAATCCATATTGTACCGTTTGATCACCGCCTCATAGGTCACCGATCCGTCGCTCGAGAAGGGCATCTCGGAGAGTGCGTAATAGCGCACGCCGTCCACCGTAAAATGCTCGGCAAGTTCATCGGCATAGATTACGTTTCCCTTGGATTTAGACATCTTATCCATGCCGAAATTGAACCACGGATGACCGAACACCTGCTTCGGGAGCGGGAGATCAAGCGCCATGAGAAAGATCGGCCAATAGATGGTGTGGAACCGCAGAATGTCCTTTCCGATGACGTGCACGTCGGCAGGCCAATAGCGGCGGAAACGCTCGGATTGTTCCTCGTAGCTCTTGTCGGGATCGTACCCGAGCGCGGTGATATAATTTGTCAGCGCGTCCACCCAAACGTAGATCACGTGTTTCGGGTCAAAATCAACCGGGATGCCCCACTTGAACGAGGTTCTCGAAACGCAGAGATCCTGCAATCCCGCCTTGAGAAAGTTATTGACCATTTCCTTTTTGCGCAACTCCGGCTGAATGAACTCCGGGTGCTCGTCGATATAGTTCATCAGCCGATCGGCATACCGACTCATGCGGAAGAAGTACGCTTCCTCTTTTGCCTGCTTCAGCGGCGCTCCGCAATCGGGGCAAACGCCGTTCACTGCCTGCGTTGCCGTGAAAAAGGACTCGCAGGGGGTGCAGTACCAGCCCTCGTAGGACCCCTTGTAGATGTCGCCCTGCTCATAGAACCGGCGGAAAATCTTTTGCACGGCGCGGACGTGCGGTTCGTCCGTGGTGCGGATGAAATAATCGTAACTGGCGTTCATGCGATCCCAAACGCCCTTGATTTCTCCCGCAACACCGTCTACATATTCTTTGGGCGAAACGCCCGCCTCGTTGGCATAGGTTTCGATCTTCTGCCCGTGTTCATCGGTTCCGGTGCAGAAAAAGACATCCTTCCCCATGGCACGCTGATAACGAACGACCGCGTCGCTCATGATGATTTCATACGTATTGCCGAAATGCGGCTTGCGGGAAGCGTATGCGATCGCGGTCGTCAGATAATATTTTTCTTTCATGGTTCATTCCTCCGAAGGATTCAATGTTTCCGTCATTTGTTCGGTATAGAGAAAATAAGAAATGCACATTCGCGGGATCACGTCGGCAAGGAGCAGGATTCCAACCGTCAAAAGCCCCAACAGAATCCACGGCAAAAAGGACAGAAGCCAAACGGCGCCGCCCCGGCGCGACCGCTTGGCAACCCGCGCCGCCCGTCGGTTTGCCTCCCGCACCGGCATTCGCTCGCCGCAGACAAAGAAAAGTACCCGGAAACGCAGCAAAAGCAACGCGATCCACACGATCACTTCTCCGACCGCGAGAACCGCCGTCAGAATGGCAAGCGCAAGTATTCCTCTGCCAAACAACCGAAAGAGAAGCAACGTTCCTTCAACGGCAAAAATCAGCGCCGCCACCCGCAGAACAAGGCGGAGCGAAAGCGACAGCACCTGTCTGTATGCCGCGCCGTTCGCGTACGGTGCAAACAGCTCGGTCAGCGAAACAGAGTCGCCGCGTGCCATGCCCGCCGCCATGCCGAACAGCCCCATCAAAAGCGGCAGGGTGAAGAACAGATGAAACAGCCCCAACAGACAATTGAAACCGATTGCTGCCGCGGTTCTCGCTGCGTCCCCCGACAGGGTTAGATCCGCGACACTTTCAAACAGTTGAACCAGTAGAACCGAAAGCAGGACCGGCAGCAGGCAAACAATGATTGCCTCCGTTAGTTTGAGTCGGTTGCTTTTTTGGGAAAGGATCTCCCCGGCTTTTGCGCGGGTCGCGCGAAAATCGGGCAATGCTCTCTGCTCCATGCGCACCTCTCCTTCCCGGTCATCTGTCAAACAACCTCTTATTATTATATCAAACATTCCGACGTTTTACAATACTTTTTTCTCATTTTTTCGCACTTTCGGAAAGGTTTTCCCTGCGTTTCCGTAAAATCGGGCGACCGCAACAGGGTCGCGGTCGCCCAAAGTGATCGTTTGGTCACCGAGTTATTCTTTCTCGATGAACTCTTCGGGAATTTCAAATTCGGAGAGATCCTCATCCGATCCCGCATACAGACCGAACAGCTCCTTGATGTCGTCGACTGTGATATGATCCTTGCCTTCAAACTCGGAGAGAATCACTTCGGCATACAGCTCCACGACGTCATCGCTCAATTGCACGTCCACGCCGGCGTTCTGCAACTCTTCCTGAAGCGTATCGGTCAGCTGCTGGCGGGCTTCCTCATTTCTCAACGTTTCAAGGTCGATCTGCTCCAGCACCTCGTTGATCTCATCGCTCATCTCATCGAAGAATTCTTCGAACTGCGCGAGCTGATCGGCGTCCACAAGGTTGTTCAACATTTCACCGACCGCCTTCATGCCGATCTTGGTGAACTCGGGAATCAAATTGCTCAAGGTCTCGTTGCTCTTGAGTACCTCAATCATATCCTTGACCGTCGTTCCCTGCGTAAGCAATTCCATCAAACCGTCTGTGTCGTTGAGCTTGGCAAGCACACCGTCACGCACAAAGATGGAAAGCAGGTCGCCAACGGTCTTGAAGTCGGCGGAGATGGCTGTCAAACTCTTCGAATCCTTGCCGATATCCTCAAGTACGATATTGAGCATCGGGTCAAGATATTCGCCCATTGAGGGCTTTGCCGCGCCGAAGAAGGTTTCTCCGGCAAGCCATTGGTCGGTCGCCTGCCCGATCAGATCGCCGACCAGCGAGGCAACCAGCTTGGAGTCGCCCAAAGAACCGGCAATATTCTTGATCGCCGCCGCTTCCTCCGCACCCCAGTTTTCAATGCTGCCGGCATTCTTGAGCGTTGCGTAATTCTGCGCAAGCGGAACCATCAGATCCAGCTCCGCGGTCAAGCTTGTCTTTTCGCCCTGCACCTTCATGCTCGTGAGCGATTTGCTCATCTGCTTGCCGCCGAGCTTGCCGTAAACCTTGATGACGGGGTTGTTATTGACCTTGTTGATGGTCTCCTCGTCCACCTTTTCCTGCATATCCTCAGAGATCAGGTTTGCCTCGTTTGCGGCATTGATCAGCGATGTCCCGAGCTGCAGGTATGCATAAACGGGCGTAATCCAAACGAACGTGATCAGCAGGAAGGTCAGAAGTCCGTAGCCAAGCGAGCGGAGCGGACGCAGGCGACGTCTCTCCTCGCGACGCTTGATCACTCCGTGCAGGATCAGCGTGACGATGCAATAAATCACCCATGTAACAATCTTAAACGCAAGAAACACCACCGGGAACACGAGCGGTGCGGCAAGTGCTCCGATGCTCGCTTCAACCGTCTCTCTGGAATTGGACGATTCATTGATGAAATTCCAAAGGTCTTCCATGTCGCGGCTGACAAGGAAATTCTGAATTTTCGGAGCAAAATGGGTGTAGATCGAGTCAATTTTTCCCTTTGCCACGGCGATGGTGATAAACGCCGCGACCGCGCAAAACACAAGGCACCCGAATCGGATGCGTGACTTCGTGACGCCGCGGATCAGCGCAAAGATCACGGATGTCAAGAGCAGGAACAAAACGACTCCGCCGATCACCAAACCGGGGTTCAATTTCGTAAGAAAATCCATGAGCAATATCATCTCCTTCTATCGGATCTCGCGCGGCTTGCTCACCGCGGAATACCACCGATATATGTATTGTAGCAGATTTTGTCCGATTTGTCAATCCCCCTTCCCCAAAAAGGAATTCTTTCCTCAAAAATGCCCTTTCAAACAGAAATTTACACAAAAAATCATTCCGGACTTGCCTTTTCGGGAAAAGTGTGGTACAATATCCTATGAAAGTGAGGGGAATTGAAATGATGGTTTCCACAAAAGGGCGTTACGCACTCCGGCTGATGATTGATCTCGCACAGCACGCCGACGAAGGCGCGATCTCGCTCAAGGCAATCTCTGCCCGTCAATCGGTCTCTATGAAATATCTTGAGGCGATCGCCGCCATGCTCAACCGCGGAGAATTGATCCGCAGCGTTCGGGGCAAGGAGGGCGGTTATCTGCTTGCTCGTCCCGCCGAAAAAATTTCGGTGGCGGAGGTCATGGCGATCACGGAGGGGTCTTTGGCTCCCATCGCCTGCGACGGGCTGAAAAACGCTTCCTGCGAGCGAGCGGGCGCGGGGCTTTGCCTGACCTTCCCCATGTGGCAGAAATTAGACGCGATGATCGAGCAATATCTCTCCGGCATCAGCATCCGCGATCTGCTCGACCGCAATGTTTGAAAAATTCGGAAAAATTGAAAATTCCTATTGACAAAGTAGGGATTATGTGTTATAATCCCTATGGTTTGAATAGGAATTGAAAAAATCAGGAGGCAAAAATTGATGCTTGTTTACGCAGATCACGCGGCAACCACGGAAATGAGCGAGACCGCGATCGCGGCAATGACGGATGCGATGCGCAAGGTTTGGGGCAACCCCTCCAGTCTGCATTCGGTGGGTCAGGAGGCAAAGGTCGTTTTGGAAAAAGCACGCGAGGACATCGCGCAGGCGCTGGGCGCCACGGCGAAGGAAATCACCTTTACCTCAGGCGGTTCGGAAGCCGATAACCAAGCCATTCTCTCGGCGGCGAAGCTCGGCGCGGCAAAGGACAGAAAGCACATCATTTCCTCCAAATTCGAGCATCACGCCGTTCTTCACACGCTCGATAAGCTCGCGAAAGAGGGCTATGAAATTACGTTGCTCGATGTTCACGAAAACGGAATTGTGGATCCCGAAGAGGTTCGCACCGCCATTCGTCCGGATACGGCGCTCGTGACCATTATGTACGCCAACAACGAGATCGGCACGCTTCAACCCATCCGCGAGATCGGCGCGATCTGCCGCGAGAAGGGCGTCCTCTTCCACACCGACGCGGTTCAGGCGATCGGTCACGTCCCGGTGGACGTGGTGAAAGACAACATCGACCTGCTCTCCCTCTCGGCACATAAATTTCACGGACCGAAGGGCGTCGGCGTTCTCTACGCCCGCCGAGGCGTCCGCATCGCTACGCTGATCGAAGGCGGTGCGCAGGAAAGAGGCAAACGCGCCGGCACCGAAAATATCCCCTCGATTGTCGGTATGGCGGCGGCACTGAAAGAAGCGGTTGCCAACCTTGCGGTCAATGCCGCAAAAGTCACTCCTCTGCGCGACAAACTCATTGAGGGGCTTCGCAAAATCCCCTATTCGCATCTGAACGGTGACCGCGACCGTCGCGTTCCCGGCATCGTAAACTTCTGCTTTGAGGGAATCGAGGGCGAATCGCTCCTGCTTCTGCTCGATATGCGCGGGATCTGTTCGTCGTCCGGCTCCGCCTGCACCTCCGGCTCCCTCGACCCGAGCCATGTGCTTCTCTCTCTCGGCATTCCGCATGAGGTAGCGCACGGTTCCCTGCGCCTTTCGATTGACGAAACGAACACCGAGGAACAAATCAACTATATTTTGGAAGCCGTACCGCAAGTGGTGGATTACTTGCGGAAGATGTCGCCCGTTTGGGAGGATCTCGAGAGCGGCAAGCGCAAACATTTCTTTGAAAAGTGAGAACGGAGGAAGATACAATGCTTTACAGTGAAAAAGTGATGGATCATTTTCAGAATCCGCGCAACGTCGGCAAGATGGATGACGCGGACGGAATCGGAGAAGTCGGCAACGCCAAATGCGGCGACATCATGAAGATGTATATCAAGGTGGATGACAACGGCATCATTACTGACGTCAAGTTCAACACGTTCGGTTGCGGGAGCGCCATTGCATCCTCCTCGATGGCAACCGAAATGATCAAAGGCAAACCGATTGCCGAGGCACTGCAGCTCTCCAACAAAGCTGTTGTGGAGGCGCTGGACGGTCTGCCCCCCCACAAACTGCACTGCTCGGTGCTCGCCGAGGAAGCGGTTCGCGCCGCCGTCAAGGACTACTATGACAAGCACGGCATCGCCTATAACCCCGACGAGTTTTGTGCCGGAGACTGTGCGCATTGCCACGAGCATGACGAACAATAAGATGGCAGAAAGACTTTGAAGGGGGCGCTTCCTTTTCTCGCGAGAAAAGGA
>CAKJZF010000118.1 GCA_918290775.1 Clostridiales bacterium
CCCTTTTCTCGCATGAGAAAAGGGTCCTCCCCCTCGCGCTCCCCTTCTCCCAAAAGAGCAGACGCGGGGAAACAGCAACGATGTTGACTGATTTTTCAAAATGTGTACGCGCAAACTTTGATTCAAGCCTTTGCGTCTGCTCTTTCCTTTTCGGGGGGTGAGGGCGTTTTTCCTTTCTCGCAACAAAGGAAACGCGCCCCCAAGGTCTGTCTCCTCCCCCTAATTCACCAACGCCGGCATCCGCGCGAGCATATTCTCGAGGAAGATGCCGTAGCCCGTGGTCGGGTCGTTGACGAGGACGTGGGTGACCGCGCCGATCAGCTTACCATCCTGAAGGATGGGGCTGCCCGACATTCCCTGCACGATGCCGCCCGTCTGCTCCAACAGTCGCGGATCGGTGACGGTGACGGTAAAGCATTTCGGTCCCTCCGCTTCGCGGTTGATGGACGAAATCCGAACCGTGTATTCCTCTGTGACGTTGTTAGCGAGCGTGCAAAGAATCGTGGCGTCGCCCTCGCGGATCTCCTCGCGCGAGGCGATGTGGAGCGGCTCGGGAGCTGTTGCCGGAACATCCGAATAAACGCCCCAAACGCCGCAAGTGGTGTTTCCCAGCAAAGCGCCTGCCTTGCCGGCGTTGAAATATCCCTTCAGTTCCCCGGGGTCGCCCGGCGCACCTCTGACCACCGAGCTGATGGTCACATCCGAGACCGTTCCGCGCCGGATAGGGAGCGGATCTCCTGTTTCCGCGTCGCAAATTCCGTGACCCAAACCGGCAAACGCACCGGTTTGCGGCAGAATGAAGGTCACTGTTCCGATTCCGGCACCGCTGTCACGCACCCAAATCCCGGTTTTGTACCGTCCCTCCGCCTCGCTCCAAACGGGCTTCAGCGTCACCTCAAACTCGTTTTTCCAGCGTCGGCATTTGAGCAGAATCTCCTGACCGTTCCCATTTTCAATCCGTTCGGTTAGATCCAACGCGCTCTCCAGCGTTTCTCCGTCGGCACAGAGAATCACATCGCCCATCCGCAATCCCGCCGCATTTGCAGGGTTGATTTTTTTACCGTTTTGCTCCACGTCACAGAAACCGACGACCGTCACTCCCTCGGTCATGAACCGAACCCCAAACGGCATGCCGCCGGGATAGAGTGTGATGTCCTGCAACTCCTCCGCTGAGAGTGGCGCACGCGCGATCGGGGTACCGACAGACCGCAGTCCCGCCGCTGTTCCGATCACGTCCTGCGTGATTTTGCTGCTCATCGTCATTTGTTCATTTGTTTGTATGCCGTCGGCAGAGACCGCAACCACGCCAGCAAGCATGATCAATGCGGCAAAACCCCATGCCGAAAACCATCTCCGAATCCTTTTTTTCATCATTCTGTTCCATCCTTCGCGCACCGTTTAGTAACCGTTTTTCACGGTTGGCTTGCCGAAAAATATTGTGTGTTTCGCGGCTGCGGTTCATGCCTGCCAAAATGGAAACCCAAAGGCAAATTTTTCACACGTGGATGTAAAAAACAATGGTTTTACCGTTTTGAAAAGGAAAAAAGGAGATTTTCAAGCATCTTTGACGAGGTTATTTTTGCCTCCCGATCCGAAATCATGCGCCGGGCATATCGTTTTCCGAAAATTCCCTATCAAAAAAATCGGTTTTTTCAAAAAACCGCGCAAAAACTATTTACAAACCCCAAAAAAAGTTGTATAATAATTGTGTATAGTATGAACGGAAGGACGGTATCGCCCATGAGCCCGAAAATCAAATCCGATCCGAAAATCACCTCCGCCGCACGGAGCACCGCCAAGATCCTTTTGGTCACCGCCGTCGCAAAAGCCGCGATTTCCAAATGTCTCGCCACTACAAAGGTTTGGCGCAAACCGCTCTCTCCCATGACAGAACTAACCACATTTCTGATCACGAGGGACGCAACCTTCCCGTTGAAGATGAACGGTCAGGTTCTGTTTGCAGTTGGGGAAGGTTTGGAAAAAATCATCGGCGACAGGAAGAAGCCAGAGCTAGCGCAGGACGTTGCGCAATCGGTTGCCGAGAGCCAGCCGGAACCGATCCCCGAAGAGACGGAGACCGTTTCGGAGGACGTGATCGAAACGGCTGCGGAGCAGCCCGCTGAAGAACCGATTGTTGAGGAAACGTCTGCCGAGGAACCGGTTATGGAAGAAGCACCCATTGAAGAACCGGTTGATGAGGAAACGTCCGAAGAAACGCCTCTCGCGGAAGAACCAGTGGAGGAAGCAACGGAACCGGAAGTCGCCGCGGAGGAGACACAGCCTGCCGAGGAACCCGTTGCCGGTGAATCGGAAGCAACCGAGGGCGAGGCGGTGGAAGCCATGGCGCCGATTGCCGTGGCGGAGACGACCGACGAGGAAACCGAGGACGGAGACGAACCCGCGTTTGCGTCAGGCGGAAATCTGGAATACATCGACGTAATGGATGAACCGGCAGCATACGCCGCCCTGCTCGCGCAGGCAGAGGCGGGCGAGGTGCAGTTGGTGACCCGTTATCGCCGCAGTTATCAGAGCCGATTGATCCAGTCCAAAGACCCGATGCAGGATTATTACAGCGGCATCAAAAACGCTCTGCTCGCTTATAAGGGCGTCAAGAGCCGCATCAGCTGGGCAAACGAAAAATTTCACCAGGGGCGCAACCATATCGCGCATCTGATTGTGAAAACCAGTTCCCTTTACGTTTATCTCGCGGTTGATCCCGAAACGCTCAAAGGGACAAAATATGAATCCGCGGTGACTGTTCTCTCCGGCAAAAAGAAATTTGAAACCGTTCCCGTTCTGATCAAGATTAAGGGGGAACGCAAGTACAAATACGCGCTGGAGCTGATCGAGATGATCTGCAAAGACAACCTGCAGCTACCGCTCAACAAGAAATATGTTGAAACCGACTACAAGCGTCCCGCACAATCGGACGACGAGCTGGTGGAGCTTGGGTTGGTCAGAAAGTTGGTCGCGGGAGCACCGCTTGAGAGCTGATCAAAAGTAGAAAACGCGGCGGAAGATCTGTTTTGAGTGGATCTTTCGCCGCGTTTCTTTTTAAAACAAACCTTGTACACCTTCTTTTTTTCGTATTTTTTCAAAAAAACGGAAAAAATTTGCAAAACCCCTTGCAAATTCAAAAAGAGTGTGGTACAATAATCGGGTATATGGATGAAAAAACCGAGCGTACCCTCTCAGACGCCGTTTTTCCACGAAATTTGACAGGGAGGTGAAACGAAATGCCGAACATTAAGTCCGCAAAGAAAAGAGTGAAGGTCATTCAGACCAAAACCCTTCAGAACAAAATGTACCGCTCCGCTCTCAAAACAGAGATGAAAAAGTACGATGCGGCTCTCGCTTCGGGTGATCTGGCTGCCGCTCAAGCCGCCTACAAGGTTGCCGTGAAGAAGATCGACCAGGCTGCTGCTTACGGAATCATCCATAAGAATGCCGCCGCTCACAAGAAGAGCCAGTTCACAAAGAAGCTGAACACGCTCGCAAACTGATAGGAACGGACGGGGGTTTTAACCCATCCCCCGTTACGTCAAAGGAAAATATGCGGTAACCCCGAGGGGTTGCCGCATTTTCTCTTTTGCAAGCGGTTTTACAAAACGGAGGATGTTTTTCAAATGAACCTGTTTCTCACCGTTCTGTTCCTTTTCTTCCTCGGGAGCACCTTCGGTTGGCTCATCGAGTTGTTTTACCGCCGGGTTTTCTCGGCAAAAAAATGGCTGAATCCCGGTTTTTTGGTGGGTCCCTGCCTTCCGCTCTACGGTTTCGGTCTCGTTCTGCTCTTTTTCCTTGCCTCCATTGACCTCTCCGCCATTCCCCATCGGGTACTGCGCGAGGTTGTAACCGTTGTGATGATGGGGATTGCCATGACGGTAATCGAATATATCGCGGGGTTGATTTTCATCGTTGGCATGAAGATCAAACTTTGGGATTACAGCAATTGCCCCGGAAACATTCAAGGTATCATTTGCCCCCTCTTCACCTTCTATTGGACCCTTTTGGGCGCCGGATACCGATTTCTGATTCACCCGTTCTTTCTCGGCGCCGTCTCATGGCTGTTTGATCATTTCGCCTTCATCTTCGTTGTCGGAATGTTCTACGGAATCCTGCTTGTGGATGTGGTGTGGTCCTTCCGGCTGTTGGCGCGGATCCGCCGGTTTGCCAAGGAATACCACATTGTGGTGCGGCTGGAAGAATTCAAAAAGAACATTGCCGAACACGCGGGTAAGCATCGGCTGGGACAATTTCTGATTGCCTTGCAGGAAAGAAGCAGAAGCACCGCCGAATCTCTTCAGGACTATTTCGAGGTTCTGCGCCGCAAAACCGGAGAGATGGTTTTCAAAGCGGCAAAGCGCACCCCCAAGCGCACCGACCCCGCCGACCTCTGCCCGGCGGAAAACGCCGCTGAAGCATCCGACGGCACGACGGCTGACAGCAACGGGCATGACCCCCTTGAAAATGACGTCTCGACAGGAAAGGAGAATCCCTGATGGACCATACGGAACAGATTGTTGCGCAGAATCTGACCGACCTGCGCAAATGGAAAGGCTGGACGCAAGCCGAGCTTGCCGAAAAGCTCAATTACTCGGATAAGTCGGTTTCCAAATGGGAACGCGGCGACGCATTGCCGGACTTGAAGGTTCTGATGCAGCTGGCGGAACTATACGGCGTTTCGCTGGATTTCTTTGTAACGGAAAACGCGCTGGCGGAGCATGAACAATTCGAAACCCCGAAAAATGAACTCGGTTTTCGCATCGGCGTGGAGTTGCTCGCGGTTTGCGTGGTTTGGCTGATCTCGGTCTCGCTTTTCATTCTCGGATCCACCAATCTGCAAGCGGCAAACGCATGGATCGTGCTGATTTGGGCTGTTCCGGCATCGGCATTTGTGATGGTCTTTTTCAGCATCCGCTGGAAATTCCGCATCTGCGCCATCGTCTTTCAATCCATCCTCTGCTGGACCCTGCTGACGGCTGTGTTTCTGCAGATGCTGTTACTGCATTTCAACCTTTGGCATATTTACCTCATCGGGATTCCCGCACAAGCCGCCATCATCCTTTGGGCGCAGATCCGCAAAACCAGAAGATAAATCTACATCTATTTCGACAAAGCACGGTGAATTTCCAAAAGCATCGCAAGGCGTGAACGCGCGTTTTGCGATGCTTTTTTACGAGCAAAAAAAACGAACGGAAGCTGTCGGTAGGATACCGGCTCTACTGTGAGTAGAACACATGCGTTTTCTTTGGAACCTATCTGTAGAACAATGCCGAAAATCCGCTTTATAAAGCCTTTCTGCCGGATCTACCGCAAGTAGAATCGGTCTCTACCTCAACGAGAATCCGACTTTCTGAATCGTGGAATCGCAAAGCAAAACAGTAGGTTGTTTTTCGGAACACTTTTTATTATAATATGGGATGTAAGCTAATCGCCCGCCGGGGTGGTCGCTCCCGAAAGGAGAATAATCATGGTGATCCCGATTTTTTACGCCTGTGATGACCGTTTTCTGAAATACACCATCGTTTCGCTTTCTTCCATGATCCGAAATGCTTCCAAAGAGCACCGCTATCATGTTTATGTTCTTCACACCAACATCACCGAGCCGATGAAGCAAAAGGTATATGCGTTGAAAAACGAACAATTCCAAATCACGTTTGAGAACGTAATGCCCTATCTTGATTCGATTTCGGATCGTTTGCCGCTCCGCCATTACTACAGCAAAACCACCTATTTCCGCTTTTTCATTGCCGAGATGTTTCCGCAATACAAAAAGGCGATTTACATTGACAGCGACACCATCGTTCAGGGCGACATCAGCCGTTTGTTCGCCACCGACATCGGCGATTGCTATCTCGGCGCCTGCCATGAGCAGGCGATGGTTCAGGTGGACGCCTACGGGACCTACTGTGAGCGCGTTGTCGGCGTTTCCAGAAACCGCTATTTCAACGCCGGTCTGCTGCTCATCAACTGCGAGCAATTCCGCCACAAGCAGATGTTGGATCAATTCATTCATTATCTCGGCGTGTATCACTTCGTTGTCACGCAGGACGAGGATTACCTGAATCTGATCTGCAAAGATCACGTCTGCCTGCTGGATCAGCGTTGGAACACCGAACTAACCGAGGGGCTTGTTTACGATTACGACGAGCGCGAGGCATTTATCCTTCACTATATTATGGTCAACAAGCCGTGGCATTACCATGAATGCCGTCTTGCGGACGTTTTTTGGAATTATGCCGATGAAACGGAGGTTGCTTCTGAGTTGCACGCCGAGCTTGCCGCTTACACCGACGAGGAGCGCGAGCGCGACCGTCTTTCGGGCGAAAACCTCTATCAGATGGCGTTGGAAGAGACCGCGAAAGCCGAATGTCGCCGCGTTGCTCGGCGCACCCGCAGAACGGTCAGAACCACAGAACAGATTGCCGTTGGATAAGGTTGGATTATGATGTTGTCCGCCGGGGGAGAGGGGACTTTCTTTCAAGAAAGTCC
>CAKJZF010000119.1 GCA_918290775.1 Clostridiales bacterium
GTTTTACTACGAACCGTACGGAAAAACGCTTGCGGAAGTTACGCCTGCCGAGAAAAACGCCGTTTCGCATCGCGGAAAGGCGATCCGTGCTTTTGCGGAGCGCCTGAAGCGGGAAACGAACAACGGGGATTCTGACGGAAAGAAAGCATGAAATTTTCAGATTATTTTTTGACCCCCGGGGTCAGAACGATTGCGGTTCTGTTCGGGCTTTTGGCGGGCGGTACCGCCAAACTGTTTGCCGCTTGGCAGTATGCGCTTTTGGTCGGTGCGTGCGCGGCGTTGGCGTTTTCGCTGATCGTCCCGCTCATGCTATGGCGGGCGGAAGCGCCGTACCGTCGAATCAAGGCCACGATCAAACAGCCGTTTTTGATCGACGAGCGGGTTCGGTTCACGGTTCGAGGCGGGAGCGTCGGCGGCTATTTTATCCTGACGGGGGATTCCATCGTTCTGCTCTCGGTTGAGCGGGGCGACCAAAGAATGGAGCTTTCGCGCGACGACGTCAAGTCGCTAGTGCCGGAGGAAACGTCCATTCGCATTTTTCTCAACAACACACAGTATGTCAGCGTCATCACCGCCGCGGTCGAGGAGATCTATGAGATCCTTGAGCGCGAGGGATGGGGGCGTTGAAGGAGGATCGCGATGATCACATCAAAGCAAAGAGCCTATCTGCGGAGTTTGGCAAATGATTATCCCGCCATCATGCAGGTTGGCAAGGGCGGCTTGACGGAAAACCTGATCAAGACCGTTTCGGACGCACTCGAGGCGCGGGAGCTGATCAAATTGCATATTCTGGAGAACAGCGGCGAAGATCCGCGCTCCGCGGCAAACGCGCTGGCGGAGCAGTTGGGCGCCGAGGTCGTGGCGGTGACGGGGAAGAAGATCGTACTTTTCCGTGCGTCGGTCAAAAAACCGACCATCGAACTGCCATGACGCGAATCGGAATCTACGGCGGCACCTTTTCGCCGCCGCACAACGGGCATATCGCCGCCGCGAAGGCGTTCATGGAGCAAATGTGGCTGGATTTGCTGTTTGTGATTCCTGCCGCAACCCCGCCGCACAAGCGAATGGAATGTCCCGTCTCCGCCGAGGATCGCTACCGCATGACGCAGTTGGCGTTTTCGGGAATCGAGGGCGTCTATGTCAGCGATATGGAGATCAAGCGAGGCGGGAAAAGCTACACCGTTGACACCCTGCGCGAGCTGTCGGGCGAGGATCGGAGACTGTTTCTGCTCTGCGGAACCGACATGATGCTCACTTTGGATGAATGGCACGAGGCGGACGAGATCTTTCGCCTGTGCTATCCCGTTTATACGCGGCGGGATAAGGATCCGCTGTTGGACTCTGTCATTGTTAAAAAAATCGCGTATTATCAGGAAAAATACGGAAAGATCGTCCGAAAAATTCTCATGGAACCGTTTGTTGTTTCATCAAGCGAGATCCGCAAAAAGATCGAAGCGGGCGAATCGGTTGACGATTTGATTCCGCCGATGGTCGGACAATACATTTCCGCCAAACATTTATACGGTTCAAACGATCGGAGTTGATGCAAAATGAATCATATCGACAGTCATTTGACCGAGGAATCGCTGGAAGCTTTGCGGCAAACCGTTTCGGAAATGCTTTCGCCGAAGCGATTTCGCCATGTGGCGGCGGTTGAGGAGATGGCGGCGAGGCTTGCCGCGCTCTATTGTCCCCGGCAAACGCGGATGCTTCGCGCCGCGGCGCTGCTCCATGATGTCACAAAGGAATGGGACACCGAGCGGCATTGCGCGTTTTGCGAGGAGCATGGGATCGCACTGACCGAGGAGGATCGGATCGCCCACAAAACGCTTCACGCGCGGACTGCGGCGGCGCTGATCCCCGAGCGGTTTCCGCAGTTTGCATATCCGGACGTGATTTCCGCCGTCCGCTGGCATACCACAGGGCACGCCGGCATGACGCTGACCGAAAAGCTGCTCTACCTTGCCGATTACATTGACCTCTCCCGCGAATTCAGGGATTGCGTGATCCTGCGCCGGTTTTTTTTCGGAGCCGATCCCGCGAGCCTGAACGGGCAGGAACGGGAAGCACTCCTGCAGGACACGTTGATTCTTTCCTATGATATGACGGTCGCATCGCTCACGGCGGACGGACTTCCGATTGCGGAGGATACGATTTGCGCACGGAACGAGCTGATTGCCGAACGGTTCCGGGCGGAGCAAAACGTGTGATTTTCGAGTGCGCGGTACATCATTTTCAACCGTTGTAGGGAGAGGTGTACCGTCATGAGAATACGATTGTTTTGTCTGTTTTTGACCGTGTTGCTTGTTGCGTCCGTGATTCCGTCCGCTTCGGCGGGGTTTGACGGAAAGGATCCGGTCAGTCGGTTCCTGATTTTCGGATGCGATAAAGCCGCCGCGCTGACCGACGCCATCTTTTTGGTGGCGAGAAACGGGAAAACCGGGGAGATGCGCGTCATGCAGATCCCGAGGGACACCTATGCGGCTTACACGGAGGCGGCTTACCGAAAGCTCAACGGCGCACTTCGCGCGGTCGGGAGCGATCGTTGCAAAGCGTTTTTTACCCGTGCGCTGGGCGTGAAGATTGATTGGTATGCCGCGATGGATTTGGAATGCGTGGCTTCGCTGGTGGATGCCGTCGGGGGAGTGGACGTTGACATCCCGATGGACATGAATTACAGCGACCCCGCGCAGGGGCTTGAAATTCACCTGACGCGCGGCAGACAGCATTTGGACGGAGCGGCGGCGCTGTCGTTTATCCGATTCCGGTCGGGCTACGCAAACGCCGATCTCGGGCGAATGGACGCTCAGAAAACGTTCCTTCGGGCGTTTGCCGAAAAATGCCGGGATCTGGACGCGGCAACCTTCTTCAGAATGTTTCTGATGTCGGTTCCGCATATGAAAACCGACCTGCCGGTGCAGGAAGCGATTCGCATTTCGCGCGGACTGCGGAATTGCGATTTTGACGCAATTCCCATCGAGACCGCGCCGGGAGAGGCGATTCGCGGCAAAAGCGGGGCATGGTATTATGTGCTCAACCGCGCGGGAACGCGCGAAGCCGTCAACCGGCTCATGATGCCGCAAGCGGCGGTGACAGACGTTCTGTTTGACCCCGACCGCGTGTTTGATCGGGCGTCTGACGCCGACTTTCATCGAATTTATATGTCCCCCGGCGCGTGAAGCGCGGGGGAGAAAGGATATGCAAATGCCAAATCAAACAGAAGAAATCAAAGAAGCGCCCATGCTTCCAACGCTTTCGGGCGCGACCCCCGAGGAGCTTGCGCACGCGATTTTCGATGTGCTGGACGCCAAGAAAGCGGAGGACATCCGGGTGTTGCGCGTGCATGACCACACCGTGATCACCGACTATTTCATCATCTGCTCGGGGCGGTCGTCAACGCAGGTCAAGTCGCTGGGCGGCGAGGTGGAGTTCAAGCTCGGGGAGCGGGGCGTTGACCCGGCGCACTATGAGGGAAGGGACAACGGCAACTGGGTCGTTTTGGACTACAGCTCCGTAATCCTGCACGTGTTCAGCCGCGAATCGCGGGAATTCTATAAATTGGAAAAACTCTATGGAGATGCCGAGGAGATCAAGTTTGCGGGCATCGACGAGAAAGCGGAGGCAGAGGCAACATGAAGTACGATTTTCGCTCGATTGAGCCGAAATGGCAGAAAAAATGGGAAGAAGCGGGGGCGTTCCGCGCGGTTGACAACAGCGACAAGAAGAAATTCTATGCGCTGGTTGAGTTTCCGTATCCTTCGGGAGCGGGGATGCACGTTGGGCATATCAAAGCCTTTTCCAGCATGGAGGTCGTTTCCCGCAAGAGAAGAATGCAGGGGTATAACGTCCTGTTTCCGATCGGTTTTGACGCATACGGACTTCCGACGGAAAACTACGCCATCAAAACCGGCATACATCCGCGCGAGGTGACCGATCGGAACATCGTCAAATTCACCTCGCAGCTCAAGCGCGTCGGCTTTTCCTTCGATTGGGATCGCGTTGTTGATACCACGGAGGAGGGTTTCTATCGCTGGACGCAATGGATCTTTTTGAAAATGTTTGAGAACGGGCTGGTGTTCCGCGATCAGGCGCTCGTCAACTATTGCCCGAGCTGTAAGGTGGTTCTCTCCAATGAGGATTCGCAGGGCGGCAAGTGTGACATTTGCCATAGCGACATCGTGCAGAAGTCCAAGACCGTTTGGTATCTCCGCATCACCGAGTATGCCGACCGTCTGCTTTCGGGACTTGACGAGGTAGACTACCTGCCCAACATCAAGCAGCAGCAGATCAACTGGATCGGGAAATCCACAGGTGCGTTTGTCAACTTCACGGTGAAAGAAACGGGCGAGAAGCTCCGCATCTACACCACGCGGTGCGACACGCTTTTCGGCGTCACCTTCATGGTCATTGCTCCCGAGCATCCGATCATCGAGGCGAACCGCGACCGCATCACAAACATCAAAGCACTTGACGCATACCGTGAAGTCTGCGCAAAAAAGACCGAATTTGAGCGCACACAGCTCAACAAAGAGAAAACGGGCGTTCGCATCGAAGGGCTGACCGCCGTCAACCCCGTCAGCGGCAAGGAGATCCCGATCTATATTTCGGACTACGTCATGATGGGATACGGTACGGGCGCGATCATGGCGGTTCCGGCGCATGACGAACGGGACTACGCCTTCGCGAAGAAATTCGGCATCGACATCATTGAGGTTATCAAGGGCGGCGACATCTCCCAGGAAGCCTATACGGGCGACGGGGAGATGGTCAACTCCGGATTTCTGAACGGCTACACCAATAAAAAAGATTCCATCGCGCGGATGCTTACCTATCTGAAGGAACAGGGCGTCGGAGAGATGGGTGTTCAGTACAAGATGAAGGACTGGGCGTTCAACCGTCAGCGGTATTGGGGCGAACCGATTCCGATCGTTCATTGCCGGTATTGCGGCATGGTTCCCGTTCCCTATGAGGAATTACCGCTCCGTCTGCCCCGCGTGGAGAATTTCGAACCGGGCGAGGGCGGGGAAAGTCCGCTGGCGAAGATTGATTCGTTTGTCAATTGTAAGTGTCCCAAGTGCGGGCGCGATGCCAAGCGCGAGACCGACACCATGCCGCAGTGGGCGGGGTCGTCGTGGTATTACCTGCGCTATATTGACCCCCATAACAGCAAGGCGCTCGCCGACCCCGAAAAGCTGAAATACTGGATGCCTGTGGATTGGTATAACGGCGGCATGGAGCACGTCACCCGCCATATGATCTATTCGCGCTTTTGGCATAAGTTTCTCTATGACATCGGCGCGGTTCCCTGCAGCGAACCGTATGCCAAGCGTACGGCGCAAGGTCTGATTTTGGGGCCGGACGGCGAAAAGATGTCCAAATCAAGGGGCAATGTGGTGGATCCCAACGACGTGATTGACGTCTACGGCGCGGACGTGTTGCGCACATACGTTCTCTTTATGGGCGATTACGCGAGCGCGGCACCGTGGAATGACAGCTCCATCAAGGGGTGCAAGCGCTTCCTTGACCGCCTTGCCGACCTGACCGACCTCATCCGGGAGAACGGCGGCAGCCCGAAGCTCGAAACCTCTTTCCATAAAACGGTGAAAAAGGTTTCGGATGACATCGAGGAACTGAAATTCAACACCGCGATTGCGGCGATGATGGCGCTGATCAACGAGATTTACGAAGTCGGGAGCCTGACTCGCGAGCAGATGATGACGCTGGCGCGTCTGCTCAGTCCCTTCGCGCCGCACCTTGCCGAGGAGCTTTGGGAAACGCTGGGAGGCGAAGGGCTTTGCGCACTTGCCGAATGGCCGACGTGGGACGAGACGAAAACGGTGGATAGCACCGTTGAAGTCGCCGTTCAGATCAACGGCAAGGTGAGAGCAACGGTGGAGCTTCCCGTCGATTGCCCGAAGGAGAAAGCGATTGCGCTCGCAAAAGCGGACGCGCGGATCGCCGGGCAGATCGAGGGCAAAACCGTGGTCAAAGAGATCAGCGTGCCCAATAAGATCGTCAACATCGTGGTTCGCTGAAGCGGACGATGATCCAATGAAAACGCCTCGCGTTTTTCGCGAGGCGGTTTCATTTTCAAAAGGTGGAGGATTCAAATATCTTGTAGCGCCGTTTGACTATTCAACGGCTTTTTCGATCCGCAGGGCGATCACCGAGCGGTCGTCGTGAATCTCTCCCGTGGAAGCGTGCAGGCAGATGCGGTTGACGATCTCCTCCGGTTCCTTGTCACCAACGCCGGCAAGGTATCCCGTCAGCCATTCGCCGTCTGGATCATTTTGCTGAATGCCGTCGCTGATCAGTACCACCGTGTCTCCTTCGCGCAGCGGAAACTCCGAGGTCTGCGCGTCGGGCGTGCGGAGAATGCCGATCGGGACGGTGCCCGATTGGATACGGTGAACGGTTGTTCCGCGAACCACAAAACTCGGCGCGGCGCCGCTCTTGACAAAGGAAGCGTTTCCGGTCACCAAGTCAAATTCCAGCAGATCGACGGTGGAGGAGCATTCCGCGGCGCTGTTGTTCTGCGTTCGGGAGAGAACCATGTTGTTGAGCATCCGCAGGGAGGTTCCCGCGCGGTTGCCCGCGCGAAGCATTTTTTCCAAAAAAACCGAACAGAGGTTGGAGGTCAGGGCGGCGTCATGACCGGAACCCATCCCGTCGTTGATGAGCGCGTAGAAGAAATCCTTTCGGTTGGAAAAGAGCGAGACCGCATCACCGCTGACGCCGCCGTCTGCAGAGATACATTTCTGTGCGCCCTCCACCGAGAAGCGCCGGCGCGTGTGAAGGGTCATGGTGCAAACAGAGCCTTCCACCTCAAAGCTCGGAGCAGACAATTCCAGCCCACACATCTCCCCGAGGTCACAGCGCAAGGTCTCGGCTGTCACCGAGGCGTGATCGATGTTGGCACCGCGAACCATGATCTGCCGCAACCGACCGCCGTAGACCGTCACGCTCTGTGCCGAGATGCCCGCGCTGGTCAGATATTCGCCAACGCGAGCGGCAAGCGGATGGTCGAGGCGGTATTCGCCGTTGTCCTCCTCCAGCGCATCGTTGATAATGTTTGCCGCGGCTTCATAGTCCATCGCAAAGATCTCGGTGCGGTTATCCCGCAGCAGGTCGCCGGTCAGCTTTGCGCATCCGTGATTGATGTCCTCGAGGATCGGTTCCATGGAGGGGCAACGCCGCCGGAGCGCCGGCGGGAATTGTTTTTGACTAACCGTTCCGCGCGTGTGCAGAGCCGACGCCAGCCCGCCGAGAACTTCGAGCGTGTCGGCGTATTCCAGCCCCCAGCAAACGGTTTTGTTCGGGCAGTCCGGGCAAAAATGGTCAAAGGACGCGTCGCAGAGACGGTGAAGATCCAATGTGGTCGGTCGGCGCAGTCGGTCACTCAAATTGTAAAACATCTCGGAGAGGGATGAGAACGCGTCCGAGATCCCGCGCAGTCGGTCGTTTGCGTCCTCGTGACGCGTGGTCACATAGCGGAGCTGTGCCTCCGCGTCGGCAGCTGCTTTTGCCGAAGTAACCGTTGGCGCAGCTTCGGGAAGGCGCCAATGCGTCAAAAGTGTCAGCAGTGCGCCGGCGGTCAGATCCGAGAGGAGAAGCGGCGTGAGAACCGACAGCCCGTGAGCGTAAACCGACCACGCAAGTGCGGCGAAAACGGCGAGCGGGATCCCGCGCTGATCCTTCCCGCGAGCGCAGAAGAAACGATAGATCAGAACGGCAAGCAGATAGGCGGGGATCAGCATCGGATCATGCGCAAGTCCTGCGAGAACGGCGGCAGAAACTCCTCCCACCGTTCCCGCGCGGTGCGCCGCCCATAGCGACAGAAAGAGCGCGAAGAACGCTGATAACGGAACCATGCCGAGCAAAAGCGAATCGGAAGCCCAAACCATAGAGAATAAAAGCGCACCGGCGGAGAAAAGGTACAGCAGACGCAATTCGCCCCGTCCGCCGAGATAGACCGAATAGACCATGACCGCCGCGGGAGCCACCAAAACGGCAAAGAGCGCGGCAAAGAAGTCATAAAAGCGGAATCCGCCGCCGATCACGCGGAACAGCGACACGATCAGCATACAGACCGAAGCCGTTACCATCCGCAATAACACCCATTCGGAAAAGAGACTTTTCACTTCCCGGTGCAAAGCAGAAACCATCTCCGCTCCCGAGGTCGCCCCTAGACGCGCACGCAGACGCGCCCATCTGGATAAAGGCTTGTCCGGGTTGCCGTCCGCCGCTTCGGGTTCCGGCAGCTTTTCCCGGATGTTATCGGGGAGCGGTTGCCTGCGCGGTTCTTTTGCGTCTGCAAGCCATGCCGAAACGGCGCGGATCAACGCCGCGGCAACATAGGTGACAATCAGAAGCCAAGGCTGCTCTTCGGAGAACACCGCGGCGAGAATCAAGCCCGCCAAGATCGAGAAGATATGCCCGTCCGAGGCGCAAAGAAGCGCGATCCCGAGCGGATTTGTTCCGAAGAGCATGGATCCCTGTCCGAAGAGGAACCCCGTTCCCAACCAAAGGATTTCTTTTCCCACGCGGATAGCTCCCCGCATCCGCGACGCGGCGTCCTTTTGCTTCAAGCGCTCGGTCAATCCCTCGCGCGTTTGCTGAATTTCCGTTTTCGCCATAGCCTGTCCTCCCTTCCGAGATCGGAATCTACTTTAGGGAACCTCTAAACATTCATCGTACTTCGGAGCGACGGAATCTTTTCCGTCATATTGCACCAAAACTCCTTGTAGATGCGCCAGCATCAACCGCGTCGTTTTGGTTGATCTGATGAAAAATCTTCTCGCCGCCCGTAGCACGCCGAATCTTTAGAGGTCCCCTTTATTTTACAGCATTTTCCATGCGAACCCTGTCAAAAAAGGGAGGCATAAAAAAGGGCAAAGACCGTCGCAGTCGCTTGGTTTGCATAGAAACAAATCGAACCCGGAGGTTTTGCGGTCAAAAGAATCGCGTACCCGGGCGACAACCGTCACGAAAGGTCGGATTTTGCAGGACGATTTTTTGTCGGCGAAGGATGGCGCGAAACGGTATCAAATGGGAAAAGAAGCGGAAAAATGAATGTTGTCGGCGGAATCCAGAAGGGCAGAATCCTGCCGACAGGGGAGAACGGCGACGCTTTTCCTTCCATATATTAAGTCTCGTGTGTAAAACGATCCGCCCCCCTCTTTGCAAAAGAAACCCCTTTTTGTCGATCAACTGCTTGTTTGATCCGAATTTTTAGCACTCTGACAAGATGTTTACAATTCATTCACAAATAAATCGCCGAAAACCATTGACAAAACCATGGAAAAGTGGTAAATTATATACATGATGTTAGCACTCATAACCGTCGAGTGCTAACATTGCACAATGAAAAAGAAGGGGGAACCGACATGGCAGACGGCGAACGGGAATTGAGCGAACGCAAAAAACAGATTCTGAAAGCCATCGTGGATGCGCACATCGAAGGCGGCGGCCCGGTTGGTTCCAAAGCGATCCTGCAGGCGGGGGGAATGAACTGCTCTTCCGCAACCATCCGCAATGAGATGGCGGAGCTGGAAGAGATGGGGTATCTTGAGCAGCCGCACGCCTCGGCAGGGCGTGTTCCGAGCGAATTGGGGTATCGGTTCTATGTGGATTCCCTGATCGAGCATTACGCCATGACCACGCATGAGATCGCGCAGATCAACAATCTGTTGCGGGCAAAGATGGGAGAACTGGATCAAATCCTGTCCGCCGCGTCCCATCTCGCCTCCAATCTGACCAACTATACCGGCATCGCCATTCAGCCGCGCACCGGGGCGGTCAACATCGCAAAATTCGAGGGCATTTATCTGGAACCGTCGCATTTCATTTTGGTTGCCGTCGCATCAAACGGCGCGGTCAAAACCAAGCATATCCATACGGATTTCAAGGTTTTGCCCGAGTCGGTCAGCAGGCTTGCCGAGTCGCTCAACGCGATGCTCGCCGGTCTTTCCGCCGAGCGCATTACGCTCCCGATCATCATGGAACTGGAAACGCGCATGGGCGCGGACAGCGGCATGATCGGACCCGTTATGAAGGTGGTTTACGATCTTTTGAGCGAGTTGGATGCCGGAGCGGTTCAGGTTGCGGGAATCGACCATCTTCTGCAGTATCCCGAGTACAGCGACACCGCGCAATTCCGGGAGCTGCTCGGCGCACTTGAAAAGAAGGATGACATTCTCGATTTGGTCTCCACAACGGGTGGCGAAGGCGACATCAACGTGCTGATCGGGTCGGAAAGCCGCGTGAAGGTCATGAACAATTCGGCGCTGGTTTTCAAACCGATCGTCAAGGACGGTCAGACGCTCGGGGCAATCGGTGTTCTCGGTCCGAGACGCATGGACTACGCCAAGGTGCTGGCAACACTGGAGGGCTTGAGCGGCAACATTGAAAATCTGATCCTGCCGAACAAACAATTACACAACGGAGGAGAATCCGATGGATAACGAAAAGGAAGTTTCCGAGGCGGCGGAGGAGCAGGTTGCCGCCGAGGAGAAAACCGAGAAGAAGAAGCCCAAAAAAGCGGATCCCGAGCTGCGGAAGCTGGAAAAGCAACTGGAAGCGGCAAAGGCAGAAGCCGCCGCGGCAAATGACAAGTATTTGCGGATGATGGCTGAATACGATAACTTCCGCAAACGTTCCGCGAAAGAGAGGGAGGGCGCGTATGCGGACGCGTACGCTGACTGCATCGAGAATATCCTTCCCGTGCTTGACAATCTCTCTCGCGCCGCGGGATCGGATCATTTTGAAGCGGTCAAAAAAGGCTTGGAGATGACGGCAAAAGCATTCGAGGATGCACTTTCCAAAATGGGCATCACCGAAATCGAGACCAAAACCTTTGACCCCAATCTGCATAACGCCGTGATGCATATTGAGGATGAAAATTACGGCGAAGGCGAGATTGTTGAGGTGTTCCAAAAGGGATACCGCAAAGGCGACAAGATCATCCGTTATGCGATGGTCAAGGTTGCAAACTAATTTGAATTTTTATCGAAAAGAGGTAAAATAAAATGGGAAAGATTATTGGAATTGACTTGGGCACCACCAACTCTTGTGTGGCAGTTTATGAAGGCTCGGAACCGATCGTGATTCCGAACCCGGAAGGTGCGAGAACCACCCCCTCGGTGGTGGCGTTCTCCAAGACCGGGGAGAGAATGGTCGGTCAGGTTGCCAAGAGACAGGCGATCACCAACCCCGACCGCACCATCATCTCCATCAAGAGAGAGATGGGAACCGCAAACAAGCGCACGATCGACGGCAAGGCATACACGCCGCAGGAGATCTCCGCAATGATCCTGCAGAAGCTGAAGGCGGATGCCGAGGCATATTTGGGAACCACCGTTTCGCAGGCGGTCATCACGGTTCCAGCGTATTTCTCGGACGCTCAACGTCAGGCGACCAAGGACGCGGGCAAGATCGCGGGGCTCGAGGTGCTTCGTATCATCAATGAGCCGACCGCTGCGGCACTTGCCTACGGTATGGATAAGGAAGCAAACCAAAAGATCATGGTGTTCGACCTCGGCGGAGGAACCTTCGACGTCTCGCTTCTCGAGATCTCGGACGGCGTGTTTGAAGTGCTTGCCACAAACGGCGATACCAAGCTGGGCGGCGACGATTTCGACCAGCGCGTTATCGACTGGATGGCGGATAAATTCCTGAAGGAAAACGGCGTTGACCTGCGCAAAGACAAGATGGTGCTGCAGAGACTGCGCGACGCGGCGGAGAAGGCGAAGATCGAGCTTTCCGGCATGACCAGCACGTCCATCAACCTGCCGTTTATCACGGCAACCGCCGCAGGTCCGCTCCATTTCGAAGCGACCTTGACGCGTGCGGAATTTGACCGGATCACGGCGGATCTTGTGGAGCGCACCATGGTGCCGACGAAGAAGGCGCTCGCGGACGCGGGACTTTCCGTCAACCAGGTTGACAAGGTTTTGCTTGTCGGCGGTTCCACGAGAATTCCTGCCGTTCAGGACGCTGTCAAGAAGTTCATCGGCAAGGATCCGTTCAAGGGCATCAACCCGGATGAATGCGTTGCTATCGGCGCCGCGATTCAAGGCGGCGTGCTCGGCGGCGAGGTCAAGGATCTGCTTCTGCTCGACGTAACGCCTCTGTCGCTCGGCATCGAGACGCTCGGCGGCGTATTCAACCGCATTATCGACCGGAATACCACCATCCCGGTTAAGAAGAGCCAGGTGTATTCCACGGCGGCGGACGGTCAGACCTCGGTTGAGATTCATGTTCTCCAGGGCGAGCGCGAGATGGCGGCAAATAATACCACGCTCGGCAGATTCATTTTGGACGGCATCATGCCCGCGCCTCGCGGCGTGCCGCAGATCGAGGTCACTTTCGACATCGACGCAAACGGCATTGTCAACGTCACGGCGAAGGATAAGGGAACCGGCAAGGAACAGCACATCACCATCACCTCTTCCACCAACATGAGCAAGGAAGACATCGACCGCGCGGTCAAGGATGCTGAAAAGTTTGCCGAAGAGGATAAGAAGGCAAGAGAAGCGGTTGACTTGAGAAACCGCGCCGAGAGCGTGATTTTCCAGAGCGAAAAGACGCTGACCGATTTGGGTGACAAGGTGGATCCAGCCGACGCGCAGGAGGTCAGAACCGCGGTTGAAAAGCTCCGCGAAACGCTGAAGGGCAATGACACCGAGGCGATCAAGGCGGATACCGAGGCGGTTGAAAAGGCATTCTACAAGATCTCCGAAAAGCTTTATGCACAGCAGGGTCAGGCGGGCGCAAACGGTGCGCAGGATCCCAACCAGGGCGCAAACGGCGGTCAGGACGGAACCTATTACAACGCGAACTACGAGGATCATTCCAACAATAACAACAACTGATTCGGCAAGCGAATCAGGCGAAAAACGGGAAAGGGCGCAAACCGTCCTTTCCCGTCGGACGTATGTGTAACAATGTAGCAGAGGAAGAACATGGCGGATAAAAGAGACTATTATGAAGTTCTCGGCGTCGATAAAAATGCCGACGCGGGCACCATCAAGCGGGCATACTACCAGCTCGCAAAAAAATATCACCCGGACGCAAATCCGGGCGACAAGGTTGCTGAGGAGAAATTCAAAGAGGCAAACGAGGCGTACGAAGTCCTGTCGGA
>CAKJZF010000120.1 GCA_918290775.1 Clostridiales bacterium
AAAGTAAACCAAGACAGAAAGGATGTGCGGGGCATTTCACGGCTCTGCCATGCGCCGTTTGCCGTGGAGGCAACCGCGCCGAACCATGCCGTTTCCGAAAATCCGGGAAGCGCGTCCAACCCGTAGGTTTTGCCGCAGGCGCTTTCCAGCATGGCAAGCACAAGAACCAACGAACGGGTACACTTCTCCCACGCGCCGACGCCCTCCGCGTAGCCGCCGTCCGGCGCATACTCGGCAAAGCATTTTGCGATGCTCGCGGGCGCACGGTCAAGGATCCGGCACGCCGTTTCGGGGTAGGCGTCCGCCATCACCAGCGCGGCGGCAAGCAAACCCGCGTTGATCTGCGCGGATTCCGCGCCGCCGGAGCGCCACGCGGTTCCCTTTCCCCGGTAAGCGTCCGCTCCCGGACGCAACGCGAAGCGGAGCATGGCACGCTCCCACTTCATTTTGCGTGTCTCTCCCCATGTCGGATGGCACCAATCATAGCCGATCGCCATACCGAGCGCGGCGACCGCGGCATTGCCGATTCCGTGATCCGCGCCCCATGAAGGAAGCGCGGCAAGTGCGTCGCCCTCGGCGGCGACGCGCTCGGCATAGCGTTTATCACCCGTCAGCCGATAGAGTGCGCCAAAGGAAATCATTCGTTCGGCGGCAAGCCGGAACGCCGCATCCCGCTCCGCTCCCGCGATGGCGGTCGTTGCCGCGACCGGCGCTTCCGCAAAGGCTTCCGAGGTTTTCCCGAAAGTGGTCTTCAACTCCCGTAGCCACGCCCCGGCAAACGCGTCGGATTTGCAGACGCGGCGAAGTTTCATCCACTTCTCGTGGGTCAGGAACAGTCGCCCGCGTGAGGCAGTCGGCGTCCTACGGTGTAAATCTTCCAAAATTCCCCGTCCGTTCGGGCGATATAAAGTCAACTCGGCGCAAAGGTTCCAAAGAAACGGCGACTCAAGCGAACAATCAAAAATGTTCTTCCGGTTTGAAAGGATGATCAACCCGGTTGCGTCGGTAAAGATCTGCCGCCAGCGGAAAAACTCCCGGACAAAACCGACCGGGAAGAAAAGCGTTCCCTCTATTTCTTTCGGGCAAACGGGCAAACTTTGTTCCTCACCGTCAACGGTGTATCGCGCTTCGGCTTTGAAACTGTACTTTTTCCTTCGATAGATGAAGTTGAGCGTTGCCGCTTTGTTGTCGGCTACCGCGCGGTGCCCCATCACGGCGGCAACCGGACCCATGGGAACCCACAGTTTCCCTTCGGCTTCAAACGGTTTGACTGCCGCGCTGCCGTCCGGTGCATTCGGCAGTCGTTTCCGATCCACAATCGAAAAGGCACCCGTTTGGGAAAACACTGCCGCCCCTTTCAGCTCGGGTCGCTTCAGGTAGAGATAAGGCGCGATCCCTTTCCAAAGCAGGAGATTGCCGATCGACAGCACCGTCTCCTCCGGGTCATCGCGTTCAAATACCACCGCCGAAACCCGATCCCATCCCACAGGTGCGCCTTGCACCCGCAAAAAGGGCAATTCAATGCGGTAATCATTCCAACCGTTGTGTGTGACGGGAAGGGTGCAGATGTAACCGCTTTCGGTAGAAATCTCCCCGCTCGCAAAGCGAAGCGAAAAGGTTTCGCCCGCTCCGCTCACCGCCCAAACCGAAAAGGTCAGGAAGCGAAACGCGGAGAGATCCCGCTCCTGCAGGTCAAAGCGAACACGAACGCGGGACGCGAAATCCCACACTGCGGTTCTCGGTCGGACAGGGTCGGCGGAAAGCCCTGCCGCGTCCGCTGTTCGCGGGTCGCCGAAATCGAGCAGACAAGTCGATTCACCGAAATCCGACTGTTCGATACACGCACGAAGATTCTTTTTCATTTCAAATGTTGCCGTTCCTTTCCGGGCGGTGCGGTCAAACGGTTTCCACAAACCGCATCATTGCCGCCCTGCCCTCTTCTGTGCCGGCAAAAACCCCGGCGTCCTCCAAAACGCCCTCAAAGGTTCTGCCGATTTCGCGCCGCAGTATTGGGGAAACGGTGTCGGCAGTGATTTCATAGTTTGCGCGGAAGGAATCCACCCAGTCGGCGTGTTTTCTCAAGATTTCATCCGCGCGGAGATCCCGTCCTTCCACCAGAGCGGTCTCCAGCAACGCCATCTCGTTTTTCAGCCGCGCCGGGAGAACCGCCAAACCCATGACCTCGATCAGACCGATGTTCTCTTTTTTGATGTTATGCTTGTCCGCGTGCGGGTGATAAAGCCCCAGCGGATGCTCGGGGGTTGTCAGGTTGTTGCGCAGAACCAAATCCAGCTCATATGCGTCGCCGCGGCGGCGGGCGATGGGCGTGATGGTGTTGTGCGGTTCCCCGTCGGTCTCGGCGAAGATCATCGCACCCGGGTCTGTATAGCCGCGCCAAGCCTTCAGGATGCGGTCGGCAAGCTCGGTCAGGTCGTCACGGTTTTCCGAGGTCAGGCGGATCACCGACATCGGCCAATGCACGATACCCGCCCGAACGCCTGCAAAGCCCCGGAAAGTCAGCGGGCGCTCGATCCCCGCGCGTTCCATGGCAAAGGTGTAGCGTCCCCCCTGCATATGGTCATGCGTGAGAATCGAACCGCCGACGATGGGAAGATCAGCATTGGAACCGAGAAAATAATGCGGGAACAGGGTCACGAAATCGAGGAGCTTGACAAAGCTGCTTCGGTCGATCTTCATGGGCGTATGCAACGCGGAAAGCGCGATGCAATGCTCATTATAGTAGACATACGGTGAATACTGCAGGAACCACGGGTTGCCGTCCATGGTGATCGGGATGAGACGATGCGACTCGCGCGCCGCCTGCGTCAGACTGCCGGCAAAGCCCTCGTTTTCACGGCAGATCGCGCACTTGGGATAGCCCGACGCCTTCTGCAGCTTTGCCGCGGCAATCGCTTTGGGATCCTTTTCCGGCTTTGAAAGGTTGATGGTGATGTCGAGATCGCCGTATTTGCCGGAATAGACCCATTTCAGGTCACGCGCCACGCGGTAGGTGCGGATGTAATCCGAATCGCAGGAGAGACGGTAGAAATAGTCGGTCGCCTTCTTCGGAGACTCGCAATACAGATCCACAAATTCCGCGATCACCTGCGACGGTCTCGGCGTCAGGATGCCCATGAGCTTGGTGTCGAACAGGTCTCTCTGCGTCACGCTGTTGTCGGGGATGATCCCCTGCCGGGCGGCATCGTCGCAAAGCGCAGCGAGAATCTCCTCCAGCGGCGGGATCGTCTCCGGCTCCTCCCCTTCGGGTTCGTATGCCCCCAGCCGAAGTTCCCCGAGGATGCGATTGGTCAGGTAGACGCGGTCGGATTCCTCCGCCAGCCCTTTTTCGATGGCATAGCGAATCAGATTTCGGATCTCATTGCAGATGTTCGGATGTTTCATGGCACCGCTCCCGATGGAAATTTTTCCCTGCTGATCTTATTATAACATCGGCGGGAAGGCTTGTCAAGAACCAACCCGCCGGAATTACGGTTGAAACGAAAAAATTTTTCGCCCTTTTTCGCGCACGTATGACAAAAAGCAAAGGAAAACGGCAGACATTTCCGTCTGCCGTCGTCCGTTTATGCGAGGATATATTTTTCCGGGGTCGGTACTTCAAAGAAGGCTGCGAGATCGCTGTTGCTCACAACGTAATCAAAATCCGCAACGTTGCCTTGATAAAAGGTGGAGGTCTTACCAAGCTTACTGCTGTCGCATAGCAGAACCTTGCGGCGGGCGTTGGCAAGCATCACGTTGCGAACCGCGACTTCCTCCGCGTAGCAATCGTAGAAATTCCCGTCGGCGGCAACCGCCTGCGCCGAGATCACCGCGATGTCCGCGCGAAGGTTGCGCAGGAAGTCCTGCGCGTAGCCGCCAACCAGCACGGCGCGGTTTTCGGGGGAAATGATACCGCCCGTACCGTACGCTTTGATGTCATAGTTGGAGAACCAGCTCAAGGCGTCGAGGTTGTTTGTAATGACAGTCACACCACTAACCGAGGGGAGAAGCTCCGCCACGAAGTAGGCACTGCTCGACCCGTCCAAAAACACGACGTCGCCCTCGTTGATCAGGCTGACCGTTGCCTTTGCGATCTGTTTTTTCTGCGCACTGTTTTCATGGCTCCGCAGATCAAAGGGAATGCGCCTGCCACCCGACTCCGCAATCTTGACGCCCCCGTAGCTCCGCTTGACCAATCCGCGCTCCTCCAAATTCTTCAGATCGCGTCGAATGCTGGACGGGCTGATATTCATTTTGCGGGAGAGGTATTCCACCGTGGCATATTCGGTATCGTTCAGAAGCGCCAAAATCTCATCTTCCCGTTCGCATTTATACATGGTCTCGGTCCCCTTTTGTGCGTAATAATGCGTATTTTTGCTTACTTTTATTATAAACGATCGTCCGCGTTTTGTAAATAGGTTTATCAAATTTTTTTCTTTTTTCGCGAATATGTCTTGAACATCAACGGGTTTTGTGATAGAATAAAAGAGATATTGATGAAACAGAAAGGCGCCCCGCTCGATTTATGAAGATCCTTTTTTTTGACATGGAATTTGCAAACGGAAAAATTCCGGGATCCATCTACTCCTTCGGCTATGTTCAGACCAACGCCAAATTTGCCCTGACACAGCCGCAAACCGATATTCTGATGAACCCCGAATGCAACTTCAACGACTATGTCCGCAAGAACATTCTCGCCTACCCGATGAGCGTCGTCAAGAAAGCCTCTACCTTTCCCGCTTACCACAAGCGCCTCAAAAAACTCCTGTGTCGCTCCGATCTCGCCGTCGGCTTTGCCGTTGGAAACGATACCGCCGCCCTGCGGCACGACTGCGAGCGGTACCGTCTCAAAGCACCTGTGTTCCAATGTTTGGACTTGGAACGCCTTTGCAAGAAATTTCCCGACCACAAGGACGCGCACGGGCTCTCCGGCTGTGTGGAGGCATGGTGCGGGAAGATTCCCGAGCATCAGCACCGCAGCGACGGCGACGCCTATGCCACCATGCTTCTCTTTCGCGCTGTTTGCGAAGCGAAAGGACTTACCCCGAAAACGGTAGCCAAGCAGTTTCCCGATTGCATGATTCCTTCGGTTCCGCCTGAACCGAAAAAACGAAAGGACGAGGAGGAGACCGCTTCGGAGCAAACCGGCAAGCAGCCCTCGCAAGGCAAGAAAGAACCGCAAAAAAGATCGGGGGAAAACGCCCGCCCCGACGGGTCCCATCGAAAGCGTCGGCGCAGACGTCACCGTCGTCCTTCGGGAACCAACCAAAACCGACCGACTGCGGCATCTCCCGCACCTGCCGATCCCCCCACCCCGTGATCCGAAACCGAACCCGCAAAAGCAACAGTAGCCTTCGCGGGTTCGGTTTTTTGATAACACGCCCTGCAAATTTTGATGTTTTATTTGAAAGCAACCGTTTTAGGTGCAAAAAGGCGGATTTTGCGCCCCGTTGGTGCAAAATCCGCCTTTTTCATCATTCTGTCAAGTGCTCCGCCGCGTCGGCTCCGAAGAGCTTGCAAACCAGCGCCCGGAACGGTTCGGGCGGAGGTGCTGTAAAGGTCAAGACCTCTCCCGTGCGTGGGTGTGTCAAGGTCAGGCGACCGGCATGGAGACATTGACCCGTGATCAGCGCCCGGTGACGTGCTTCAAAAGCGGTTCGATCCCCGCCGTAAACCGGATCGCCCAACAGCGGGTGTCCGATGGAGGCAAGATGAACCCGGATCTGATGGGTTCTGCCCGTTTCCAGCTCGCAACGCACAAGCGTAAACCGAGTTCCCTCTGCCTCCGCCCGCGCGAGAACCGACCAATGCGTGACTGCGTTCCTCGCGGCGCCGTGATCGGGATCGCGGATCACCGCCATCCGCTTGCGATCCGCGGGATGCCTGCCGATCGGCGCGTCCACGGTTCCGCTTTCCTCTCGGAAATTCCCGATGGCGACCGCGGTATAGACGCGAGAAACGCGATGTTCCTTGATCTGCTCTGCAAGCGCAAGATGCGCAGCGTCATTCTTCGCCACAACCAAAAGCCCGCTGGTATCCTTGTCGATCCGATGTACGATTCCGGGGCGGATCACGCCGCCGATGCCCGAAAGCGTTGATCCGCAATGCCAAAGCAACGCGTTGACGAGCGTTCCGCCCGGGTTGCCCGCCGCTGGGTGGACCACCATGCCGACAGGCTTATTGACCACAACAATGTCAGCATCCTCATAGATGATGTCCAGCGGAATTTCCTGCGGGATCGCCTCGGTCGGCTCCGGATCAGGTAGGCGCCATGCAAGGTACGCCCCGACTGCAGGGCGGGTATGCTTCTGCGCGGGCTTCCCGTCCAGCGTGGCATCCCCGTTTTCGATCAGGCGAACCGCGGTGGATCGCGTAATCCCCGCGAGCTCCGACAGAAGCGCGTCCAGCCGCTTGCCCGCCGCCGCTTCGTCGAGGATCACGGCGCCGCTTTCGCGCTCAACCGTTTCCGCCATTGCCGGGGTCTTCGGCGCCGGCATCACCGGTCGCCTTCTTCGCTTTCGCGGCACGCGATTCCAAAATCTGCATCCGGATCAGGCAGACAACCAAAATCACCACACCGACCGTGACGAACGAATCTGCGACGTTGAAAACGGGAAAATACATATCCAATATAGGAAGCCATAGAAACGGAAGCTCGATGAAGTCCACAACCGATCCAACCGTGATGCGGTCGATCATGTTTCCGATTCCGCCGCCGATCACAAACGCCAGTGCGACCTTGACCCACATTCCCATCTTGCAAAACCGGAACAGATAGACCGCCAGCCCGATGATTGCAACCGAGGAAAAGGCCATGAACACCCAGCGATGATTGCTGAACATTCCGAACGCCGCGCCGTCATTGCGCACATAGGTGAAATGCACAACGTTCCGAATCCAACGAACCGATTGCCCGACTTGCAGATGCGAAACGGCGATCCACTTTGTCAGTTGATCCACTCCGACCACACCCACAATCACTGCGGCAAGGATCAGAATCGTTACCATGGTGTGCTCCTTTCTTTTGATAACAAGATCTGATCTGATTCTCTTTTCAGATAAAATCAGACAGATGTTTTCGGATAAATCCGTTATGATTTTACGGTTTTAATCCTCAAGAATCCTGCGGCAACGCTCGCAAACGAAACCGCCGTCCTCGGTGTGTTTTCCTTCCGTGGCGTATGTCCAGCAACGGTCGCATTTGCAGCCGTCCGCCGGCTCCACCAGCACGCCGATCGGGAAGGTTCCCTCGGTATGCGCACCGGCGGGTGCTTTCTCGGATTGCACCGAGACGCCCGAAACAATGAACACCGTTTCCAATTCCTTGCCAAACGCCGCGAGGAAGTTGAATAGCTCGGCATCCTCGGTATAAACCGTGACCTTTGCGTCCAGTGACTTTCCAACCAGTTTTTCGGCGCGTGCCAGCTCCAAAGCCTTCATTACGTCGTCCCGCATGGCAAAGAGGCGATCCCAACGCTCGCGCACCTCGGAGAAGGTCAGCGCGTCATCATAGGCAGGCAGATCGTTGAGGTACACGCTCTCCTTGACATCCGCGGCGCGGTGCGGAATCGCCTGCCACATCTCCTCAGCTGTAAAGGCGAGGATCGGGGCAAGCAGACGCGTCAAACCCGAGAGGACAAAGTACATTGCTGTTTGCGCCGCCCGCCGTTTGTCGCTGTCCGCTTTCTCGGTGTAAACGCGGTCTTTCGTGATGTCCACATAGAGTTTGGAGAGATCGTTGGTACAGAAATTGCCGATTTCATGGTAGATGATGTGAAACTCATAGTCGTCGTACGCGCGGCGAACGGTTGCCGTCAGGTCATTCATGCGTGAGATGATCCAGCGGTCAATCTCGGGAAGGGATTCCAGCGGAAGCGCATCGGTATCCGGGTTGAAATCATTCAGGTCGGCAATCAGGATGCGCGCGGTATTCCGGATCTTGCGGTAAGCATCCGAAAGCTGACGGAAAATGGGATCCGAAACGCGGACATCCACGCGATAATCCGCCGACGCCACCCAAAGGCGAACCAAATCCGCGCCGTACTTCGGAATCACATCCGACGGAAGCACCGTGTTGCCGAGCGATTTGTGCATCGCTTTTCCCTCGCCGTCAACGACCCAACCGTGGGTCAGAACGGTTTTATAAGGCGCACGCGCCTGCTTCCCGGCGCCGACAGCGGTCAAAAGCGAGGATTGGAACCACCCGCGGTACTGATCCGCGCCTTCCAGGTAGATGTCGGCAGGCTCGGCGTTCTCCCCGTTCTCGCGTGCGGCGAAATGGGAGGAACCCGAGTCGAACCAGCCGTCCAGTGTGTCGGTTTCCTTGAAGAAGGACTTGCCGCCGCAATGCGGGCAGGCAAAACCGCTCGGCAGAAGCTCCGCCGCGTCCTTTTCATACCAAACGTTGGAACCGCTTTGGGCAAAGGCGTCGGAAACGGTTTGAATTGTCTCCTCGTTCACGATCGGCTTCTTGCAGGCGTCACAATAGAATACGGGAATAGGCAGACCCCAATGACGCTGACGGGAAATGCACCAGTCGGCACGCTCACGAATCATCTGCTTCATCCGTTCGCCGCCCCATTCGGGCAACCATTGAACCGCGTCCGCCGCTTTGACCGCGTCATCCTTGAAAGCGTCGACCGAGCAGAACCATTGCGGCGTTGCGCGGAAGATGATGGGGTTTTTGCATCTCCAGCAGTGCGGGTATTCATGCTCCATCTCCTCGCTGGCAAAGAGCGCACCGCTTTCCTTCAGGTCGGCAAGGATCGCCTTGTTGGATTCATCATAGCGCATCCCCGCAAATTTTCCCGCTTCCTCGGTCTGATAGCCGCGGTCATCAACCGGAACCAGCGGCGGCAGATTGTAGCGGCGGCAGGTGACGTTGTCATCCGCGCCGAAGCCGCCCGCCGTGTGTACGCAGCCGGTACCGCTCTCCATGGTGACATAGTCCGCGACAACCACAAGGCTCTCGCGGTCGAGGAACGGATGCTGCGCCGTCATATACTCGAAATCCTGTCCCTTCAGGGTCAGGAGGGTTTCCCATGTTTGGATCCCCGCCGCCTGCATGGTCTTTTCGGTTAGCGCCTCGGCAAGAATGTAGGTCTCGCCGTTTTCGGCACGGACAAGAACATAGTCTTCCGTCGGGTTAAGAGCGATGGCTTGGTTGCCGGGGAGCGTCCATGTGGTGGTCGTCCAGATCACGAAATAGGTGTTTGCAAGGTCGGTCACCCCCGCGAGCTTCCCCGCGTCGTTCTTGACTCGGAATTTGACGTAGATGGACGTGCAGGGGTCGGTTTGATATTCGATCTCCGCCTCGGCAAGCGCGGTCTCGTCGTGCGGGCACCAATACACGGGCTTCATACCCTTATAGATATACCCGCGGCGATACATTTCGCCGAACACCTTGATTTCCTTCGCCTCGAAAGAGGGCTTCATGGTCAGGTACGGGTGATTCCAATCCGCCGTGACGCCCAACCGCTTGAACTGATCCATCTGACGGTCCACGAAGTCCTGCGCAAACCGATGGCACGCATTGCGGAACTCGGGAATCGACATCTTCTTTCGGTCAATCTTATTCTGCTTGATGATTGCCGATTCGATGGGCATTCCGTGGTTATCCCAACCGGGCGTGTAGGGAACGCGATACCCGCTCATCTTCTTGGATTTATTGATGAAATCCTTCAGAATCTTGTTCATTGCGGTTCCCATGTGGATATTGCCGTTGGAGAACGGCGGTCCATCATGAATGTTGAAGAGCGGCTTTCCTTCTCCGTCCTTCTGCAAGCGATCATAAAGACCGATCTCCTGCCAATAGCGCAACATATCCGGCTCTCTCTGCGGCAGATTGGCTCGCATGGGAAACTCGGTTGCGGGCAGGTTCAATGTACTGGTGTAGTCCTTTGCCATGGTTCTCTCCTATATCTCCTGAATTTTGTTTTGAAAAATCGAAAACCGCCTCACAGCTTCCAAGTTCGGAAGCCATGAGACGGTTGATAGACCGCGGTACCACTCATGTTCGCCGCCCATAGGCGACGCACTTTTGGCTCTTAACGCAAGCTTACGGATCCGCTTACAGGCGACAACGCGCGTTCTGCGAACCAACTCGGAAGGGATCCCCGTTGCGACCGCTCCGACTGCACGCCTCTCACCTTTTGCGCACTCTCTGGAAGTCTCCCCGGTCGCGGGTTCTTCGTCACTGTTGTTCATTTTATTGTAACACAATTTGTTCGGTTTGTCAATCGCTTTTGAAAAAAAAGCGATTGAATCACTCTTTCTCCTGCTTTTGCCCGTTCACAATGTTCTTTTTAGGGGACCTCTAAAGATTCGGCGTGCTTTGGGCGGCGAGAAGATTTTTCGTCAGATCAACCAAAACGACGCGGTTGATGCTGGCGCATCTACAAGGAATTATGGCGCAATAGGGCGAAAAAGATTCTGTCGCTCCGGAGTACGATGAATTTTTAGAGGTTCCCTTTATTCAACAGCGCGATCAATAAAAACAAATCCGAACACTTTATCTGTGACAAAGTAGTTCGGATTTGGCCTTTTTGGTGACCCATCGGAGAGTCGAACTCCGGACACCATGATTAAAAGTCATGTGCTCTACCTTCTGAGCTAATGGGTCGTCCCCTTTTGAGGTACTTGACTATTATAACACATTTCCCTCGGTTTGTCAAGATTTCCAAAATCGTCAAAATAGCAGAATGAGGCGTTGTTTCGCAACATTTTATTGTGCATTATTGTTCATCTCGGCAATCCGTTTCCCAGCGAGTTGTCTCCTCGCAAAGGATGCCATCTGCCCGATGTTTTCCGGGATCATGCCCGGAAGCACAGGGGTGTATTCGCCGTCCTCGATCTCGCTTTCCACAATGCCCGACCGCGCGAAAAACAGCCACATCCGGTCCCAAAACGGCTTTCCCGCCGGATTCAGTGTTCCGCCGAAATTGGATGTTAAAAACGCCCGTTCCCGTAGATCCCGGGGAATCAACCGATCCCTGTATTCCATGAACCGATCCGCATATCCGCAGCAAAGAAACACTCCGACCGGCAAATCCCCGCCCGTCCTCGCAACCTCGTCAAAGAACCGTTTCGCTTCGGGGAGCAATCGCCCGTGCCGGACGGCGGATCCCGCCAAAAGAACATCGGTTTTTGCAAGGTCGGGAAATCCGTCCGCCAAATTGCAAACGGTCACGTCGATTCCGTTCAGCTCCTTCGCAAGCCGTTCAGCGCATTCGCGGGTCATGCCGTTTCTGCCGGCGTATGCAATGGTGATCGTTGCCATGATGCAATTTTCCTCCCTTCCTTGACAGTCTCAAAAGTGCCGTTTTGAAGCACACGCTATCAAAATTTTGTTCTTGCTGCGGTGTCAATGCCCATCCGATTTGGCGCAACCGCAGGACGGTTCTCCTGCGGGTATGATACCATGAAGCAAAAATGCTTGCTTGCAAAGGCATTTTTGCGAAGCCGTCAATACCGCAGGCGGGCGATAGCCCGCGCAGGGGCGACAGCCCCGAGCTTTTTCCATGAAAAAGCTCCTCGGGTATTATACCACAGAATCTGCCGTTTGTAAAGAATTCGGAGCAAATCTTTTCGTATAACAGGTGGAACGCATCAAAAAAGCCTTGAAGGGCTAAAAAAGCCGCTCGGGGGTATAGGCTGACAACCAACCCCGAACGGCTCCCAAAAAGCGAGAGAGAGCAAACCAACGGCGAGCGGATAGATTCCCGCCAACGCTCGCCGGCTCTCCTCGCCGATAGTATACCACGAACGGCGGGAAATGTCAAGAGAATTTCAAAAAAATATAAGGGAATTAAAAAAATGAAAAAGAAGTTAAAAAACCATCTTGCTTTCTGCCTCTTTATAACGGAACTATCCGCCCGCAGAGAATGCGCGCGGATCAATGCGGGATATAGTAAGCACATGAGAAAGCATCGCCCCGCATTCGTTACGCCATGGAACGGCGAGAGAGACGGCGCGCGGGGTTGGATCGTCTGGTATCACTATTAAGAAATCAATAAACGGATAAGACGCCATCGGGAACGGGGCGCACCGTTGGAAGGGGTTATATTATGAAGTACCAAATCAAAGAAAATCAGCACTACAAAAGCAAGGAAATCTATTTTGAGGAGAAACCGAACGAAGCAACCCGAAACGCACTAAAAGCGTTAAAATTTAGATGGAACGGGGCGCGCGGGAACTTGTCAAGGTGTCAAATCCGGAAATTTGCAGATTGACAGTGACAAAAAATTTGACTTGACAAAATAAAGCTCTCATGATATAATGAAGATAATGAAGATCCTTTAACTTCAAAGCGTGCATGAAATTTGTTTTCGTCCGGAGGTGCCTCATGAACGACCTGACCAAGCAGGCGATCGCGCTATCCCTGCTCAAATTGCTTCGCGAACGACCCATCACGCAAATCTCCGTGAAAGACGTCTGCCTCGACTGCAATCTGAACCGACAGACCTTCTATTACCACTTTCAGGACATCTATGACCTGCTTTTTTGGATTGTCCGCAAAGAGATCACCGCCTATTATCACCATGAAAACATCCGCCCCACCGATATGAGCGGCTACCTCTATTCCCTGTTTACCTACTGTCAGCAAAACAACCGCTTGGTTCGCCATGCCTACAACCCCGCCAACCGCATTCGCTATGAGACCGCTTTCCGCGAGGCAACCGAGCCGATCCTGCGGCGCAAGCTTGCGACATACGAAAACTATTGTCTCGTTTCCGAAGAGGATGTTGAGATGCTGGTCACCTTTTACGCGTTCAGCGCGGCAAGCCTGCTCTTCCGTTGGGTGGAATCCGGGATGCCGGAATCCTTCCAGAACAGCTTTTCAAAATACTGCCTGATTTTGGACGAAAGCGTCAACGCGCTCCTGCTCAAGTTCTCCAAATGAGGGTTTTCTTTCCAAAACCGTCGAAAACCGACGGTTTTTTTTGGACAAATTTTTTACATTGTCAAAAAAACATACATGAATGTTTTTTGTCTATTGTAAAAAAAACGGACGTTTCGTATAATAAAGTAGATTTTGGCGTTTACGCCCCAAATGCAGAAAACAAAAAATGGAGGAAAATTCCATGAGATCCGTTAAAATTTTGACCGACTCTTGCTCCGATTTGATGAAAGAGCTTCGCGATCAATATGATATCGACTATGCGAGAATGCAGACTGTTTATGAAGGAAAAGAACAGTGGGCAAGCCTTGATTTCGAATACTACACCCCGAAGGAACTCTACGACATCATGCGTGCGGGCAACCGCATTCTGACCACGCAGGTTCCCCCCGTGGAATTCGAGCGGATTTTCACCAAATACCTTGACGAAGGCTGTGACATCGTTTACATCGCCTGCGCTTCCAAACAGTCCAACTCGGTGTTCACCGGCATGAAGGTCGCCGAAAACCTGCTTCCCAAATATCCCGGCGCGTCCATCTACTGCATCGACCCGCTCAACGCCTGTGCCGGCGAGGGCATTCTCGCCGTTCGCGCCGCGCAATACCGCGATCAGGGGCTTTCCGCCGCGGAGATCAACGAAAAGATTCTCGCCGAGCGCAACAACGTGAATGAGTTTGTCACCGTCCATAGCCTGACCTTTTTGAAAAGGGCGGGGCGCGTCAAGGCATCCAAGGCGTTTCTCGGAAATCTGCTGGGCGTGAAGCCGATCCTGATTGCCGACGCAAACGGCGCACAGGTGCCGATCACCAAGGCAAAAGGACGTCAGAAGTCGCTGGAAATGATCGTTTCTCTGCTCAAAGAAAAATTTGATAATCCTGAAGAAAGCGTTTACATTCTCCACGCGGACTGCAAGCCCGAAGAGGTGGAATTCGTCCGTTCGCTGGTTGAAAAAGAGATTCCCTGCAAGCATATCTACATCGGCTATATGGGTCCGATCATCGGCGCTTCCTGCGGCCCCGACACCATCGGCGTTTGGGGCTTCGGCAAAGAAGTGACCTATCGGTTTGAGGGTTGATCCATGACCAGTCAGGTACTTGACGGACAGACCTTTACAAAGCTTATCTCGGGCGGCGCCGCAAGTCTTGAAGCAAACGCCGAAATCGTGAACGACCTTAACGTTTTTCCCATCCCGGACGGGGACACCGGAGAAAACATGAGCCTCACGATCGGCGGCGGTCTGCGCAATCTGGAGGGAAAAGAGGAAAGCTCCATCGGGAAAGCGGCTAAACTGCTCGCCGACGGAATGCTGATGAGCGCACGCGGAAATTCCGGCGTGATCCTTTCCCAACTGTTTGCAGGGATTGCCGAAAGCCTTTCCGATAAGGAAACCGCAACCGTTCAGGATCTCGCGGACGCGCTCAAATCCGGTGTAAAAAGCGCTTATGCCGCCGTTATCAACCCAACGGAAGGCACCATCCTCACCGTTGCGCGGGAGGCGGCGGACTATGCGGCGTCCCGCATCGGCGAGGAGACCACCTTCCAATCCTTCAGCAGCGACTATATCTCCGAGCTGAAGCGCTCGCTCGACCGCACACCCGAATTGCTCGCCACGCTGAAAGAGGCGGGCGTGATCGACAGCGGCGGAGCGGGGCTTTACTACATCGCGGACGGCGTGATCCGTACGGCAAACGGCGAAGAGCCTGCCCGCGGCGCGATCCCTCACGCGGCTCCGAACGCCGACCTCGACCTCTCCAAGTTCAATGAAAACAGCGTGATGGAGTTCGGGTATTGCACCGAATTTCTGCTCCGTCTCCAAACCGCCAAAACCGACATTGCGTCCTTCTCTGTTGAGAAATTCATCGAGCAGCTGCAAACGCTCGGCGATTCGATCGTCTGTTTCCAAACCGACACCATCGTGAAGGTTCACATCCACACGATGACCCCCGGCATTGTGCTCAACCATTGCCAGCAATACGGCGAGTTTTTGACGCTTAAAATCGAAAACATGACGCTTCAGCACCACGAAACCGAGATACGCAACCGCTTTCCCGCCGCGAAAAGCACGGAAAAGAAGGATTTCGCGCTTGTGACGGTTGCCACCGGTAGCGGCATCAAATCCACCTTTGAGGAGTTGGGCGCCGACTACGTGATCGACGGCGGGCAGGGCAAAAACCCTTCCACCGAAGATTTCATCGAGGCGTTTGACGCGGTCAACGCACGCACCATCTTTGTCCTTCCAAACAATGGAAACATCGTGATGGCAGCGAAGCAGGCGGCTGGGCTTTATGAAAAGGCGGAAATCCGCGTGATTGAAAGCAAAAACATCGGTGACGGATATGCTGCGCTCACGATGCTCTCCTATGACAGCGGAGACGCCGATCTGATCGAAAACGATCTGCGCGAAGCGATGGAAGGCGTTGTGACAGGCATGGTGACGCGCTCCATCCGCAATGCCACCATCGACGGCGTTGCCATTGAGGAGGGGCACTACATCGGCTTTACAGACAAGCATATGCTCTCCTCCCGCGCAACGAACACCGAAACCGCGCTGGATCTGCTCGAAAAGCTGAACGCCGGGGAGCATGACTTTCTCATCGCGATCTACGGCGCAGACATGACCGACGAACAGAAGGAAACTTTCCGCCAAACAATTTCCGAGAAATACCCCGTCATGGAGCTTTACGAAATCGAAGGCGAGCAGGAAGTTTATGATTTTCTGCTAATTCTGCAATAAAAGGGAGGTTTTTATGAACATTGCCATTTTCCCGATCGCCGCGATCGCGGCGTATCTCATCAGCGGCGTTAATCCCGCCATCCTGCTTTCCAAACTGATCTACCATCAGGACATTCGCACCGTTGGAAGCAAGAATCCCGGGTTTACCAATTTCAAGCGCGTTTACGGCTGGAAATTCGCATGGCTGGTGCTGTTGGTTGACGTGACTAAATCGGTCATTCCCTGTCTTGGGTTCGGTCTTGCTTTCCGCGCGATCGGCGTGCTGGAGAGTGGAAGTTTTCAGCTCGGCGCCGCTTTCACCGGGTTGTTTGCCATGATCGGGCACGCATACCCCGTTTGGTATCGGTTCAAGGGCGGAAAGGCGTTTTTGGTTGCCGCGGCGGCAATTTGGTTTGTAGATTGGCACGTTGGGCTGATCGCCTCGGGAATCTTTCTGCTGTTGCTCTTCACGGTGCAGATCATGTCGATATCATCGATCTGCGCGGCGGTCTCCTGCCCGATCACGCTGGCGTGTTTCGGCTTTTCGCACATCGTTGTGCTGATCTGCTGTGTGCTTTCTGTGTTGCTTCTGATCTGGCGGCATAAGGCAAACATCGTTCGTTTGGCACATGGCGAAGAACCGAAATTCCGTCTGTTCGGAAAGGCAAAGAAAAAACCGGAAGATCCGCAAACGGAAGCGCAGGAAAAATAGTTACCAAAGCACGACATTCGCATCGGGCAGGCGAATGTCGTGCTTTTTCCCCCATTTTTTGGCTTGACAATGGCGGTTGGGTATGGTACAATAAGGAATCATGAGAAGATGGAAGGAGATATCTGAAATGCTTTTGTTTTTTGTCCGTCACGGTGACCCGAATTACAGCACCGACAGCCTGACTCCGCAGGGGGAGCTCCAAGCCGCCGCGGTTGCCAAGCGGCTCGCCCGTTACGGAATTGACCGCATCTATTCTTCCAGCGCCGGCCGCGCCATAAAAACCGCCGAACCGACTGCCCGCCTATTGGGATTGAATCCGATTGCGCTGGAGTGGATGCATGAAAAACATGCATGGAAGGATTTCGCCCTCCGCGCTCCGGGCTATACCCACGAGCACTGGGCTTTTCAAACGTCCTACTACATCCGCCGCTTCAATTCTCCCGAAGTGCGTGCGCTCGGCATGGATTGGACGTCCGCACCCGAATTTGCAGAGACACGCTTTGCCGAAGGCGTCGCTCGTGTACAAGCCGAAACCGACAGTCTCATCGCCTCGCTCGGATATGTTCACGACCGTGCGTCAGGAACCTATCGGGCGGAACAGCCGAACGACAATCACATCGCAATTTTTGCACATCAGGGTTTTGGGATGATCTTCTTGAGTTGCCTTTTAGACCAACCATTCCCGCATTTCAGCACGCACTTTGACATGGGGCATTCCGGCATGACCGTCATTGAGTTTTGCGAAACGAGCAAAGAGGGTAAAGATCCCGTTTGCGTCCCGAAAGTGATTCAGCTTTCCAACGACTCGCATCTTTACGCGGAAGGGCTTCCGACCGTTTATCAAAATCGCATCCGCTTCTGACCGAGAATCCCTTGTTACGGAAACCGGCACGGAACATCCCGCAAAAGCGCCTTTCTCGCCTTCCAATCCGGCAGGAAAACAGCAACCTGTTCGTAAAAAGCGGGGGAATGATTCGGGTGCAGCAGGTGCGCAAACTCATGATAGATCACATACTCCACGGCGGAAAGCGGCGCCGCGAGGAGCGCGTAGTTGAAGGTCAAAACCGCCGTTTTCGGGTTGCAGCTGCCCCAACGGGAGGTCATGCGGCGGAATCGGACGGTCGGGCGCGGAATCCCGTAAGAGGCAAAATCGCGCTCGGCACGCGTGCAAATTGCCGTCACCGTTTGGGCAAGAAATTCGGTCGCCCACCGCTCGGCGGCGCGGCGACGCTGTGCCTCATCAGAGGGATCCCAGACTGTTAAAAACAGCGTTTTTTCGCAATACGTACAGCAAATTTTGTTTCCCTTGGCAACGCGAATCGGAATATCCTCGCCGAAAACTCGGCGGGTTTCCCCGTCGGCGTAGCGTTGCGGAGCAGGGGCAACCTCTCGCCTGTGCGCGAAGCGATCCAACGCCGAAAGGATGAAATCCGCCCGGCTTTCCAAAAACGCGGCAACCTCCCGCTCGGAAACCCGGGGCGGCGAGGAGACGGCAACGCTTCCGTCGGAACGAACCCGGAGGTTGAGATTCCGAACGTGTTTGCGTGTCCACGTATAAGAGATCATCCGTCCCTTCAGAACAGCGCTCTTGACAACGGACGACGATGCTTTTTTCATTGGTCGCCTCCGAGAAACGCGTTCAGCTCGTCAATCCGGCTCTCGCCGAATACCGCGCTCCCGCTCGCAAGCAGGAGCGCGGCGGTGATGCCATTTCCCTCAACCAACCCGCCGTCAAACCGTCCGTTGTGAATCTTCCCAACCC
>CAKJZF010000121.1 GCA_918290775.1 Clostridiales bacterium
GGATCACATCGCGTCCGTCGCCGGGGCTGTGATCGACCGCGCCCGGTTTCATTCGCTGGTCGGCGAGGCGAAAATCGGCGGGGCACGCGTTCTGCTGATGAAACCGCAAACGCTGATGAACGCTTCCGGTCTTGCGGTCGGCGAAGCGGCGGATTTCTATAAAATCGCTCCCGATCACATCATCATCCTGTCGGATGACATTTCTCTCCCCGTCGGTCATCTGCGCGTGCGCCGGAAAGGAAGTGCCGGAGGGCATAATGGGTTGAAAGACATCATCGCCTGTCTCGGATCCGATGCATTCCCCCGCATCCGCATCGGTATCGGCGCAAAGCCGCATCCCGACTATGACCTTGCCGCATGGGTTCTTTCCGATTTTTCAGCCGCCGACCGTCTTTCGTTAAACGCGGCGTTCTCGGTGGTTGCGCAAGGTGTGGAAAAGATTCTCGCGGGCGATTCCGACGCCGCTATGCAAATCTGCAATTCCTTCCGCCCCGAGGAGCGTGACCCCGCATGAGCATTCTGACCGCTTGTATCCGAACCGATTCCGAATATACGCAACTGCTCCGAACCGTGGAACAGGATTTTCGCATCTCTCCCCTTCCTATCGTGGTTTCGGGCGTTTGCGACGGCGCCTCCGACGCGCTGTTGGTCTCCCTCTTGGAGGACTGCAAACAAAGCGGAAAAGGAACCGCGCTTCTGATTTGCTCCGAGGAAAAAGAATGTGTTCGTCAGCTTTCGGTGCTTGAGCGGTTCGGACTTCGCGCCGGCTTTTTTATGGGGCGGGATCTCACCTTCTACTATATGACCGCCTCGCATGAATACGAGCATGAGCGGTTGAAGATCCTTTCCGGTCTGTTGGGCGGCGACTATGACGTTGTCCTCACAACACCGGACGCCGCGCTTGGCTACACCGTTCCTCCCGACCGTCTGATTGCCTCCACCCTCACGGTTGACGAAAACAGCCGTGTAGACACCGCCGAACTCTCCCGCCGTCTGCTGGACGCGGGGTTCGTGCGCGTGGAGCTTGTCGACAGCCCCGGGCAGTTTGCCCTGCGCGGCGGGATTGCGGACATCTATCCGCCATACGGAGTTTTTGCCGACCGCGACGGCGGTGAACTGCGCGGAGCATACGCGCTTCGCATCGAACTTTTCGGCGATGAAATCGACCGCATGGGACTGTTTGAACCGGACACCCAGCGTATGACGCAATCGGTCACGCGTGCGGAATTTCAGCCCGCCCGGGAGTTACTCTGTGACCGTTCCGCGCTGGAGCGCCTCAAAAAGGCGATTGCCGCGCAGATCGGGCAAGCCGGGAAGGAGAGCGCCGCAGAGGAGCTTGCCCGCGAAGCCGCCTCTGTGGAAACCGCGCTTCGCGACGGCGGTGACATTCCCTTTCTCGACAAGTATATCACATTGGTTTACCCCGAAAAAACCTGTCTGCTCGATTATTTCACCGGGCGTCATTTGGTTGTCATCCGCGGTACAAACGCCGTTCGCGAACGTGTCAAAGCCACCGAATGGCACTTGAACGAGACCGTGACCGAGCTTCTCGAAGCAGGAACGCTTGCCGGGCGTTATGCGGAATATGCGAAGCCCGCATCCGCGCTGGATCTGTTTCTCGATGCCAATGTCACTCTGCACATGGATTCCATCGCATACAGCCTGACCGACCGTCGGCTCGCGGGGCTTTTCGGGTTTCGCACGCGGCATACCGCCGCCTACGCGAACAACGAAGACATTTTTATGGAGGATCTGCAGGGCTATCTGCGCGGTGGGTACCGCTGTGCGGTTCTCGCAGAAAACGAGGTCGCCGCGCGGACGCTCCGTGACCGAATCGTCGGAGCAGGCTGTGTGGTGGTGGAGGAACCGGACACTCCCGAGGCGTTCCCTGCCGGAACCGTGACCGTTCTGTTCCGGGATCAGCTTGCGGGATTTGAATTGACCGTTCCGCGCTTCGCCGTGCTCTCCACTATGCCGGACGTCCGCACCGCGGCGCTCGGAATCGGCGGAAAATCCACGCTCAAAAAGAAAAAGAGAAAGGACACCAAGAGCATCCTTTCCTATGCCGAGTTGGAAACCGGCGACTATGTGGTTCACGAGAATTACGGCATCGGGCAGTATACCGGCATTGAAACGCTGACCGTTGACGGCGTGACGCGCGACTATATCGGCATCCGCTACGCGGGTAGTGACCGGCTGTTTCTGCCGGTGGAGCAGCTCGACAAGGTTTCCAAATATATCGGCGCCCACGCGGACGACGGTCTGCTCAAGCTCTCCAAAATGGGCGGCGATGGCTGGCAAAAGTCCAAATCCCGCGCCAAGAAAGCGGTTCGGGAGATGGCGAAGGATCTGATCCGTCTCTACGCCGAACGAATGCGCCTGCCGGGGCACGCCTTCCCCGCTGACGACCATTATCAAAAAGCCTTCGAAGAGGCGTTTGAATACACCGAAACCGAAAGTCAGATCATCGCCTCGAACGAAATCAAGGCGGACATGATGCGTGCCGTTCCGATGGATCGCCTGCTCTGCGGCGACGTTGGCTACGGAAAGACCGAGGTTGCGCTTCGCGCCGCCTATAAAGCGGTTATGGGAGGCAAGCAGGTCGCCGTTCTCGTTCCGACAACCCTCCTCGCGCTCCAACACTATCAGACCATGCTCAGCCGGATGCGGAGCTTTGCCGTGAACGTGGAGATGATCTCCCGCTTCCGCACGCCAAAGCAACAGGCTCAAACGCTTCGCCGCCTCGCGCGCGGAGAAATCGACATTCTCGTTGGAACGCACCGACTGCTTTCCAAGGATGTTCAGTTTCATGACCTCGGACTTGTGATTGTGGATGAAGAGCAGCGGTTTGGCGTGGCGCAAAAAGAAAAACTGAAGCAGATCTCCTCCGGGGTGGACGTTCTCTCCCTTTCCGCAACGCCGATCCCACGAACGCTCAACATGGCGATGGGCGGCATTCGCGACATTTCTATCCTCGATGAAGCCCCTGTCGATCGTCTGCCCGTTCAGACCTATGTGCTTGAAGAGGAACCGCTCATCATCGAGGAAGCCATTCGCCGTGAACTGCGGCGCGGCGGTCAGGTGTTTTACCTGCACAACGATGTGGAAACCATCTATTCGGTTGCCGCAAGGATCAAGGAAGCGATCCCGGAAGCGCGTGTGACGGTCGGTCACGGCAAGATGGACAAGGAAGAGCTGGAGCAGATTTGGGAAAAAATGCTCGCCGGAGAGATCGACATCTTGGTTTGCACCACCATCATCGAAACCGGCGTCGACGTCCCGAACGCAAACACGCTCATCGTCTCCAACGCGCATCGCCTCGGACTTTCACAACTGCATCAGATCCGCGGTCGGGTCGGGCGTTCGTCGCGCCGCGCCTACGCGTATTTCACGTATCCGCCCATGAAGGCGCTGACCGACATCGCCCGCAAACGGCTGGAGGCAGTCCGCGAATATGCCGAATTCGGCGCCGGATTCAAAATTGCCCTGCGCGATATGGAAATCCGCGGCGCGGGCAATCTGCTCGGCGCGGAACAGCATGGGCATTTGGACGCGGTGGGGTATGACCTCTATATCAAACTGCTCAACCAAGCGGTTCTTGAGGAGCGCGGAGAGGCGGGCGAGCCGGATGTGGAATGCACGGTCAACCTCGATTTCGACGCGTTTCTGCCCGAAAAATATGTTCCCTATCCCGCCCAGCGCATGGCGCTCTACAAAAAGATCGCCCTGATCGCAAGCGAGGAGGATTTGCAGGACGTGACCGACGAACTTGTGGATCGCTACGGCGAGCCGCCGGCTCCTTCGCGCAACCTGCTCCGCGTGGCGCTGATCCACCACATTGCCGTCTGCGCGAGAATGACCGCCATTCGCCAATTCGGAAACGAAATTCACATCTATCCGCAAAAAACCGACCTGGATCGCTGGTCTGAGGTCGCCGCGAATTTCGGCGGAAAGTTGCGGATGCTGATGTCCGGAGAGCCGCATCTCTGCCTGCGGATTACCAAAAAAGAAACTGCGCTTGATCAGCTGCAGGACTGCCTTTCCCGCTATTTTGCAACCAAACCGAACGCCGCCGAGGAAGAAAGGAAACCGTCATGAAACATTTGTTACGTCTGTCGGCGCTTCTGCTTGCCGTCATTCTCCTTTTGCTCCCGCTCTCCGCCTGCACGGGCGGACGCGGAAAAGCGCTGATGACCCTCGACTATGATGGGGTAAAGGTCTCGCTTTCGGTCAATCACTACCGCTTTTTGCTCTCCCGTCTCAAGGGATCCATGATCGCCGGGCAGGTTACAAACCGAGCGGGTCCCCCGTCGTCGGACGGGTTTTGGGAGACACAAGAGCTGTTTGACGGTTCGGAAACGCCGCAAACGTGGGATGAATACTACCGTGCGCAAGTACTTGATACCTGCCGGATCTATCTGGTCGGGCTTTGGTTCTTCGAGAAAAACAATCTCTCTCTCTCCGCGACCGCAAAAGAAAACATCCAAAGTACCCTCGATCACATTCTCGACACCTACGGCAACGGCTCCAAAGCCAAGCTCAACGCCTTCCTCGCGCCGTACGGGGTCAATTATCAGCTTCTCAAAACGTTTTATGAAACCGAGGCAAAGCTCGAAACCGTGCAGGACGCGCTCTACGGTTCCAATGCCGCAAACCTCGGAACTACGGTTCAGGATGCTTATCTGAACGAACATTATCTCCATTTCCGTCAGATCCTGTTCGCGAAATATGATTTCGTATACGTCAAGGACGCCAACGGAGACGAGGTCTACTATGACCCCGAAACCGGTAACATTCTCTATGACGAAAACGGGTACACGCGGCGCGACGGCAACGGCAATCTGATCACTGATGAAAACGGCAATGCAGTTTACTTCGTTACACCAACCTCCGATCGGATTTTCTATGACGTTGACGGTGGGATCCGCCACCCGGAATATGATGAAAACGGACAGGAAGGCAGATCCTACTATACCGACGCAAAGGATCTGCGGCGGGTTCGCGAGGATGCAGAGGAGATGTTTGCGTCCGTTCAAAACGCTTCCAATACCGAATTTGAGGCGGAAGCCGTCCTGCAAAACGGCGAAACCGCCCACACCGACGGCTATTATCTTCTGCGCGATACCGACTACGCCTCCATATCGGAAACGTACGCTTATCTGTCCAAGATCAGCAAAGAGCTGACCTTGATGGAGATCGGAGAAACCGCACTGCTGGAGACCTCCGAGGGTTGGCACATCATCCGCCGCTATGCCCCGACGTCCGAAGCCTACGCCATGCCGGAAAACGAGGATTGGTTCGGCACGACCTTCACAAACGGGCTGATGGCGGAGCTGTTTCTGAAGGAATGCGAAACCTATCGCCCTATGATCGAAGTTCACGCATCCGTTCTCGAGCAAGCGCCCGTTCTCGCGGACGTAGAACCGGAAACATTTGATCTTTTTTATTGATTTTTTTGGCAAAAACTCTTGACATGTCGCTCCGGGCGTGCTATAATCTTCACCGTAAAAACCGCATAGATCGGGGGTGCTGTTCCAAAACGGCTGAGACGGCTACGCGCCGAACCCTTCAACCTGATACGGATAATGCCGTCGTAGGGAGATTCAAAGGATGGGAGCCTGATACCGCTCCAACCGACATTTGACCGCGCGACGATTCGTGCGGTCAAATTTTTTCACCGGAGGATTTCTCTATGAAACACAAACGAGTCTTGATGCTCACCGAAAGCGCTGTCATGCTTGCGCTTTCCATTGCTTTGAGTTTTGTCCAATTCGGCAAGCTCCCTTTTGGCGGATCCATTACGCCCGCATCCATGCTCCCCTTGATGTTGATCTCTATCAAATACGGTCCCAAATGGGGCGTCGTTCCCGCATTTATCTACTCTTGGTTTCAAATCCTGCAAGGCGGTGTGTTCGGTTGGGGATTGACCCCGAAAATGCTCTTGGCTTCCCTGTTTTTGGATTATATTCTCGCCTTTACCGTGTTGGGGCTTTCGGGACTCTTCCGTAAACATGGAATCGGCGGAATGATCGGCGGCATAGTCGGTGCGTGTGTCCTTCGTTTTTTGATTCATTTTTTCTCCGGAGTGATATTATGGGCAAATTTTGAGGAGTTTGTCGCCTTCGGACAAAGTTGGGTCAATCGTCCCGTGCTTTATTCACTTGTATATAACGGATCGTATATGTTGCCCGAAACCTTGATCTGCATTGCCGTTGCCGTTCTTTTGCTCGGCGTTTCGCAAATCCGCCGCTATCTGACCCCGACAGAGGCTTGACAAATCGCCAAAAATCTGTTATAATCATTCATGCGGGCTCGTTGAACGGTCGCGCGGTATGGCGCCGAAAGGTATTACCGTGAGGAAAGTCCGGGCTTCACAGGACAAGGATAGCTGATAACGTCAGCCGTGGGTAACCACCGGGAAAGTGCAACAGAAAGAAACCGCCGCGCCAGTCGCGGTAAGGATGGAAAGGCGAGGTAAGAGCTCACCCGTTTCTATGGTAACATAGATCCGCTGTAAACCCTATCCGAAGCAACACCCCATGGGGGCTTTGTCCGGCGCATCCCCGAGGGTGGCACGAGGAGATGTCCTCGGAGCGTGTCGGTGACGACGCGCAAAGATTGATGACCGTTCCCGACAGAACCCGGCTTACAGACGAACCCGCAAAAAAACCGATCCCCGCTCCGAGAGGAACGGGGATCGGTTTTTCGCCGTACGCGTCAATAAAGCGAACCGTTTTTGCGGCTCCGCGTGGCGTATTGCACCATGAAGAACACCACCGCAACGCCGATTGCCACCCAAATCGCGGCTTTATGGTTGCCCAACTGCAGGAATTTGACCTTCGGCAGGAGCGTTCCAAGGTACATGACCCCCGCAAATCCGCCGATCGCCGAACTGATCACAATGAAGGAGAAGCGCACAAACAGAGTCGAAAGCAACGCAAGCACCACCGCGCCGGCAATTGCGAGCAACGTGCGCCCCGGCAGATAGTACGCCGTAAAATTATATCCGACCAACGCAAACATGGCAAACATGGCATAGGAGAATTTGGAAAAGCCGAGCGACATGAACATCAGGGCAAGAATACCGCCCATGACATAAGCGATCCACCCCGGAGCTTTGGCGATCACAGCGGCGTGCGCCTGCAGATAGGAAAACAGCTCCACCCCGGCAAAATACCCGACCAAGCCAATGAGAATCCCCATGATCGGTTTGATCAGGCGATAGCCCAATACGCCGATCAACAAAGCCGCCACAGCCCCCGCAATGAACATGGATTTCTCCGTAACGCTCATTTTATGCGCAAGCGTGGATGTCTTTGCGATCATCTCCCGCAACAGCTCAATGATATTATAGGACATAGGCAATCTCCTTCGCAACTACTAATTTATATTATAATCTATTTTCCCTTTGCTTGTCAATAGCTATTTATATTTTTTCTCATTTTTTTCGTTTTTCTCTCTTCCGAAGAAATCTTTTCCCGAAAAAATCGGCTTTGGTATTTACTTTAGGCTATTTTCATGATATAATAGGAGCTGAACCAAAATGAACCGTTCATTGGAAGCGCGACACAAGACAAACTGCGTCAAAGAAAGGATGTTTTTTTTTCGGATGAAAAGGACAAAACCTGACGAAAATCTTGAATATCTGATCCGCGGGATTCTCACCCTGCAAACCCCTGAGGAATGCCTGCATTTCTTCGAAGATCTCTGCTCCGCTTCCGAATTGCAGGAAATGTCCCGCCGTCTGCAGGCGGCAAGGATGCTCCGCAATAACCATATCTATTCCGAGATTGCCGAGCAAACCGGACTTTCAACGGCAACCATCAGCCGCGTCAACCGCTGTATCAAATTCGGAAACGACGGGTATTCTACCGTTCTTGATCGCGTGGCACAAGCGGAGCGTCGCGGATAATGGGCTGCGAGGGATATTCCGCGATCGCCCGCGTTTACGATCGCTTGGGCGCTGAAATCGACTATGAAGGTTGGGCATCCTTTGCGGAAGCCTGTTTTGACCGTTTTCTTCCCGCTCGCCCCAAACTGGTGCTTGATCTTGCCTGCGGGACAGGACGAATGACCCGTGCGCTTGCCGCGCGCGGATATGACATGATCGGCGTTGACGGCAGCGCGGAGATGCTTTCCGAAGCCTGTGCGCTCCCGCACGACGGCATCCTCTATCTGATGCAGGATCTGCGTTCCTTCGAGCTTTACGGAACCGTTGGAGCCGTGACCTGCTGTCTTGACAGCATCAACTATCTGCTCACCGAGCAGGATCTGCACGCCTGCTTCTCTTTGGTTCATAACTATCTTGATCCGGGCGGGCTATTCTTCTTTGACGTCAACACACCGTTCAAATTTGCAACCGTCTACGGGCAGAACGCCTACATCCTCGAGGACGAGCTGACCGACGGCGACGGCACCCGTTCGGTTTACTGCGGCTGGCAGAATGACTATTCGCCCGAAACCGGGATTTGCGATTTCGAATTGTCCCTCTTTGAGCAGCTTCCGAGCGGTGATTATCGCCGATCGGACGAGCATCAGCAGGAGCGGTGTTATTCTCTTGACATCCTGCAACGTACGCTCTGCTCGGCAGGGTTGGAACCGCTCGGCGTGTTCTCTGATTTTCAGTTTTCCGCACCCACCGAAACATCCGAGCGCTGGTATCTCTGCGCAAAGGCAGTGAAAGCACCAGCCGCAAATTGTGCGGTATTGCCTTAAAACCTGAAAGGAAATCATTATGTCATCCTCTTCGATTCTTCGCGCCATGACCGCCGACGGCAGTGCGCGTATCCATGTGATCAACTCCACGGAGATCGTCAATCAGTCCATCCGCTACCATCATACCGCTCCGACCGCGAGCGCGGCACTCGGCAGACTGCTGACGGCAACCTCCATGATGGGGTGTATGCTCGGCGAAAAGAACGACAGCATCACGGTCACGGTTGGCGGCGACGGCCCCGCCGGGCGCATTCTCGCCGTTTCGGATTACCTCGGCAACGTGCGCGGGTATATTCAGAATCCGTCGGTGGATCTCCCGCTCAAGGCAAACGGCAAACTGGACGTTGGCGGTGCGGTTGGCAAGGGGCTATTGACCATCATCCGCGATACGGGCGGCGACGAGCCGTACAACGGTTCCATTCCGTTGGTCTCGGGCGAGATTGCCGAGGACATTGCCGCGTATTTTGCGCAAAGCGAACAGGTTCCAACCGTCTGTGCGCTCGGCGTTCTGATTGATACCGACGGCACCTGCCGCGCGGCGGGCGGCGTCATTTTGCAGTTGCTTCCCTTTCCAGACCCGAAAGTCATTGACATCATTGAGCGCAACGCGAAAGATCTGACAAACATTTCCCGCCTCTTTGACGAGGGAAAGTCGCTCCCTGACATCGCAGAAATTGCGTTGCGGGACATCCCCTTCGACGTGTTTGACGAACTGGACGTCTCCTACCGATGCAACTGTGGACGCGAACGAACAACCCGCGCCCTGATCACGTTGGGCAAGGAAGAACTGATGAAGATGCTTGCCGAGCAGGTTCGGGAAGGAAAACCCGAGCGGCTGGAGGTCAATTGCCGCTTTTGTGACAGAAAGCAGTACTATACCAAATCCGACATTGAAAAGATGTTTGGTTCATAAAACCGACATAAGCGGGGCATTTTGCAAGAGGAATGCCCCGCCCGCCTTTCTCCTCCAAAGCCGCAACAAGAAGTTTCAAAAATTTCATTTTTTTGTGAAAAAGGGGTTGACAACGAAGGGAGTTTGTGGTAAGATATATAGGCACGAAATAAGAGATGCGGCGTTAGCTCAGCTGGATAGAGTGTTTGGCTACGAACCAAAAGGTCGGGGGTTCGAATCCCTTACGCCGCGCCAGAAAAAACCGTTCCGAGAGGAACGGTTTTTTCAACGATATAAATCCACTGCGTGAATTTGTGATATACGCTTCGCGTGTGATATTTGCCTGCGGGCCAATGATGTATGCCTGCAGCACATAAAGGGCAAACATCACATCGTTGCGGAGCGAAGTGATGCAACATCATTTTCAAGCATAGCGAGAATACCTCATCAGGCACTTTGCGCCGACACCACTTTTTTCTTAATGAATTGAAAAATTCACACTTTTCGTGTATAATAAAAAGGACAACTGACAAATCGGGATTTGCGGAGGAGCTTATAATGGAATATATTAAGATTACGAAAGACAACATTGATAACGAACATATTTGCTGTGCCATTTCAAACAACAAGGATGTACAAGTATCGTCAAAGAAAGCATGGCTTGCAGACCGCTTTGATGACGGTCTTGTATTCCTTAAAAGTGTGGAACGCGGGAAATGTTTTATCGAATATATCCCCGCTGAAAATGCGTGGAATCCGATAGCTGCAGACGGTTATATGTATATTGACTGTCTTTGGGTATCTGGATCATTTAAGGGACACGGATATTCAAACGATCTTCTGGACGAGTGTATAAAGGACAGTAAAGCCAAAGGTAAAATCGGTCTTTGCATTCTAACTTCCGAGAAGAAAAAACCGTTTCTTGCTGATCCGAAGTATTTGAAACATAAGGGCTTTACTGTTTGCGATGAAGCGGATAACGGAATTCAGCTTGCATATTTTCCGTTTACTGCTTCTGCCGCAAAACCCCGTTTCAAAGATTGCGCCAAACATCCGCATATTGAAGAAAAAGGATATGTGCTTTACTACACAAGCCAGTGTCCATTTAACGCAAAATATGTGCCGATCTTGGAGCAGACTGCCAAAGAGCATCGTATCCCGTTCAGGGCAATCCATATTGAAAATAAGGAACAGGCGCAGAACGTTCCAACGCCGATCACAACGTATGCTCTGTTTTATGACGGCGAATATCTGACCAACGAGCAGATGAATGATACCAAATTTTTGAATCTGATTGCCCGATCAATTCCGGCTTGTTGAGGCAAAAGCGTATATCATTGCGGCGTTTTCAGCTTGGGTTTGTATCATTTGCGCCCTTTTGTGGAGCAGCGCTTGGTGTTTTGAGATCCGCCGTTCCTTTCTACGGCGGAATAGGTGTCACGTTCTGACTACCCCCCCCCGAAAAATGTCGAAAAACGCATACACGCCCTGCAAATTTCTTTGCAGGGCGTGCTTTTGTTTTGCTTTTTCAACGCCGCTTCTCGGCAACTTCCAGAAGCGCGTCGGAGAGAAATTCGTCAACGGTTTTGGTCACGGTTTCTCCCGCGCGGTTGCGGACCGAAACGGTACCCGTTTCGATCTCCTTCGCACCGATAACAAGCATATAGGGGATCTTTTGCGTTTGCGCACCGCGGATCTTATAGCCGATGGTGTTGGAGCTGTCGTCCAGTTCGACGCGCAATCCCGCGTCGTCCAGCCGCTCTTTGAGCTTCTTCGCGTAGTCGATATGCTCATCCCCGATGGGCAGAATGCGTACCTGCTCGGGTGCCAACCACATCGGGAACGCGCCCGCGTAGGTCTCGATCAGATATGCCAACGTACGCTCAAAGCATCCGAGAGAGGTACGGTGGATGATATAGGGGAGCTTCTTCTCGCCGTCCTTATCGGTATAATACATTCCGAATTTTTCCGCGAGAAGCATATCAATCTGAATGGTGACCAGCGTATCCTCTTTCCCGTAGACATTCCGGTACTGAATATCGAGTTTCGGACCGTAGAATGCCGCTTCGTCGATGCCAACCGTGTATTCCACGTTCAGATCTTTAAGAATCTGTGCCATGGTCGCCTGCGCCACTTCCCATTGTTCCCGCGTCCCCTCGTATTTGTTTTTCGGGTTTGCCGGATCCCATTGCGAGAAGCGGAAGGTGCATTGATCCAACAATCCAACCGTTCCGAGGAAATACTTCGCCAATTCCAAACATCCCCGGAATTCTTCTTCCAACTGATCCGGACGGAGAATGTAATGCCCTTCGGAAATCGTAAACTGCCGGACACGGATCAATCCGTGCATCTCGCCGCTATCCTCGTTGCGGAAGAGCGTCGAGGTCTCGGTCAGCCGCATGGGTAGCTCGCGGTAGGAACGGTTTTTGTTGAGGTAGACCTGATACTGGAACGGGCAGGTCATGGGACGCAGGGCAAAACACTCTTTGGTTTCGTCGTTCGGGTCTCCCAAAACAAACATTCCGTCCAAATAGTGATCCCAGTGTCCCGAGATCTTATAAAGCTCGCGCTTCGCCATATAAGGGGTCTTGGTGAGCAGGCACCCCTTCTTCTGCTCAACGTCCTCCACCCATCTTTGAAGCAACTGCACCACGCGTGCGCCCTTGGGAAGCAGGATCGGCAGACCCTGACCGATGCAATCCACCGTGGTAAAATAGCCGAGTTCGCGACCCAGCTTGTTATGGTCGCGTTTGAGTGCTTCCTCCTGTGCGGCGAGATATTCGTTCAACTCCTCTTTCGAGGGGAACGCCACGCCGTAAATACGCTGTAACACTTTGTTTTTCTGGTCGCCTTTCCAATAGGCGCCCGTACATTGCGTCAGTTTGATCCCTTTGACCGCGCCTGTTGAAAACAGATGGGGACCGACGCAAAGATCTACGAACTCGCCTTGCCGATAGAAGCTGATGACCTCTCCCTCGGGAAGCTCGTTGATGAGCTGCACCTTATACGGCTCCTCCCGCTCGGTCATAAGCTTGACCGCCTCTTCGCGCGGCAATTCAAACCGCTCGATGCGGAGATTCTCCTTGACAATCTTCTTCATCTCGTCCTCGAGCTTTTTAAGCACCTCGGGCGTAAACGCGACATCGGAATCAATATCGTAGTAAAACCCATTTTCGATAGCAGGTCCGACGGTCAGCTTTGCCTCGGGATAGAGGCGTTTGACCGCCTGCGCAAGGATATGCGACGCCGTATGGCGGAAGAGATGCTTGCCCGCATCGTCCGCAAAGGTAAGTAACTTTACGCGGTCTCCATCGGACAGCTCTTGCGTTAGTGCCGCCGTCTGCCCCGCGATCCCGGCGCCGATCACGGCGCGAGAGATCAGCCCTGCCTGTTGCGCCGCTTCATAGACCGTTGCGGGCGCGTTAATTTCCACTTCTTGATTTTGAATGATGACTTTCATGGTCGTGTCTTCTTTCGGATACAATTATTTGGTGACTTCTGCCATTATGCATCCAGCTTGTTCAGATACCGAATGCACCGCTCAACTTCTTTCAATCCCGTCGGCTGGAGCGTTTCGCTCTCCACTACCATCCGAAGCCCGTTTGCTTCGGCATAGTCGTGAACAAGCTTAACGGGCGCCATCCCCTCGCCGAGCGCCATACCGCGTCCTCCGGGAAATCCGTCCTTGACATGGATCACATGGACGCGATCCTTCAGGCGTTCGAGGGTGGCAATGGGGTCGATCCCCGCGTTGAACGCCCAAAAAGTATCAATCTCGAAATGCAGATTCGTACGCTTTTCAAGTTCGGTATGGATCGTGGAACCCCAGTACCTGGTCTTAAACTCTTCGGAATGGTTGTGAAATCCCAGGCGGATCCCCGCCGCTTCCAGCTTCGGTTGGGCATAGTTGACGATTTTCACAAATGTATCAATCTTTTCCAATGTTTCAAGTTTTGCGCAAGGAATGATGTAATCGGAATTCCCAATGGCTTTATGATAGGCGATGGTTTCATCCAGCTTTTCTGGAACAAGATCATCCACGGGGCTGTGGGTTCCGCTGATCTGAACACCGGCTTCTTCCATATAAGAGCAGACCTCATCGGCGGTATGCTCAAAGAAACCCGCAAACTCCACAAACCGATATCCGAGTTTCCCGACCTCAATCAACGCTTGCCGCAAATCCTCTTTGGTCAGGTCGCGAACGCTGTACATCTGCAATCCGTATTCGCTTTTCATTTTGATTTCTCCTTTTTTGTTTAACTTTAATTAATAAAAACCACACCCCTCCGACCGTTACCGGTTGATTCGGGGTGTGGAAAAATTCCGCACGGTTCCACCCAAACATTTCTCTCATTCGGTGCTATGCAAAGTGGCGGGAGAGTGGTATTTTGCGGGCTTTGCCGGATCCTTTCAGCCAAGGGATCCGTCTCTTTTTCGCGCAGTGACCGCAAAACTTGTCTTTCCCACGGGTCGGGAGCATTTGCCCCGCGATCAATAATGGCGACTCAATCCTCTCGCATCCGCTTTCACGATCTCACGCCAGTCGAGATCTCCGCGGTCAAGCGCCATGATCAAAACCTCTGCCGTTGCGATGTTGGTGGCAACGGGAATATTATAAACATCGCAAAGCCGAAGAATTTCCTTTTCCACATCATCGGAATCGGAATTCGGCCGCGTATCCTTAAAATAAAGGAGCATATCCACCTCGTTATATGCAATGCGGGATGCGATCTGCTGTTCGCCGCCCTGCGACCCCGTCAATAACCGCTCGACCTCCAGCCCCGTTGCCTCGGCGATATACTTCGCCGTGATACTGGTTGCGCACAGGCTATGCTTGCTTAAAATGCCGCAATACGCGATGCAGAATTGCGTCATCAGTTCTTTTTTCATATCGTGCGCAATGATGGCAATTTCCATGGGTGGCCGGTCTCCTTTCAGTCGTTGGGGAAAATGCGAGTGACGATTAACGGTACTATTATAACACTCATGACGGCTGATTGTCAAGAGCAAATTAAGATTTTTTGACCGTATGTTCAAAATATATTTTTGCCGTATGTTTATTCGTAGTGTGCGCGTTCTCCGCCGATGAGCTTCGGGCGCGTCCGGGCGCAGAGAATGTTCGCCTCCCCGATTTTAGAAAGCGAAAGGCGGACGGGAACGGCAACCTCGCACAGATGCATTCCGATCAGCGTCCCGCCGATGTCAAGTCCCGCATGAGCGCGGATATGCTCCACGGCGACGGGAGCCTCAAAATGCCGCCATGCCGCCGTTGCGAACGATCCTCCCGCCTTCGGATAGGGTACTACGCAGACCGGCTCCAGCCCGTATCGCTCCGCGCAAGCCTGCTCGACGATGATGGCGCGGTTGAGATGCTCGCAGCACTGCGCCGCAAGCCAAATTCCCTTTTCCCTCAGGATCGGATCAATTTCTTCAAAGACGGCGACCGCGGTCTCATAGCTGGATCCGTGACCGATCGTCTCCCCCGTGATCTCGGAGGAGGAGCACCCGATCACAAGAATCTGTCCCGCCCTCAGATGTGCGGCTTCCAACAGTTCCGTGACTGCCTGTCTTGCCTCTTGCCGAATCGTTTCAAACATTGGTTTCCCCTCTTTTCAGATCCGATCGCTCCCGTCCTCGGGGATGACCGCTTTGAGCGCTGTGATGGCGCACTCGATCATACTGTCGTCCGGTTCGCGAACGGTGATGCGCTGAAGCCAAAGCCCCGGCGCGGAAATGACGCGGGTGACGATGTTATCATGCCTGCCCGCAAACTTGATCAGCTCATATCCGATCCCTACAACAAGCGGGATCAACAGGATCCGCACCAGCACCCGCCAAACGGGCGAAAGAACGTGTCCCGAAATTACGATGGTGACAGGGTCGATGAAGAACGAAATAAAAATGCTCACCAGCACCATCAGAATCAGAAAGGATGTTCCGCAGCGCGGATGAAACCGCCGCATCGACCGCACATTTTCCACGGTCAGCTCCTTCCCCGCCTCATAGCAGAAGATGCTCTTATGCTCGGCGCCGTGATACATAAAGGTTCGCCGGATGTCCTTTTCCAGCGAGATCAACGCCATGTATCCCACCAGCAGAACCACCTTGATCACGCCCTCAAACGCCGATTTAACCAACGAGTTCAATGCGTCGCTTCCCGTGTCCGCCGCCTTCGGCACACCTTTGACAAGTAGCCCGAACAGGAAGGTTGGCAACCAGACAAACATCCCGATTGCAAGCGCCACGCCAAAAATGATGCTGACCACCATCGTCGCCGTCATCACCCACGCGGGCAGTTTGTCATCGGTCGCGGCTTCAGCGAGCTTTGTCCCATCTTCCTCTGCCCGTACGGGAGCGTCTGCTTTTGTTTCCGCGTTGGGATCAGCGACCGATTCGGGCACAGCTTCGGCAGTCTCGCCCGAAAGGCGTTTTTGCTCAGCTTCCCGCTCAAGGCGTTTCTTCTTTTTTTTCGGGCTTTCCTCGACCACGTCCTCCAGCCCCGCAATCTCCGCGGAGCGCATCAGCGCCTTGTAGCCGACGATCATGGAATCCATATAGCCAAAGATGCCTCGGATGATCGGCAGCCGGCAGATTTTCGGGCGCTTGATGCCGCGCGTTTCGGATTGCTCCAGCACGATCTCGCCCTTCGTGTTTCGCACTGCCATGGCAGTCCGCTTCGGTCCGCGCATCATGATGCCCTCCATCAATGCTTGACCGCCGATGGACGTGCGAAGCGCACAGGTGTTTTTCTCTTCTTTTTTCAAGTCGGTCATTCCTTTCGGGGATTTCTTCGATATTATACCCCAGATATGTGAACTGCCTATTAACAACTGATATTTTTCTTTAGACAACCGGCTGGCATACCGCGCCACGGATTCCGACCTCGGCAAGACGTTCACAGGCAACCGTGGCGGTGCGCTCCTCGCGGAACACCCCGAATACCGACGGTCCGCTCCCGCTCATCATGGCGCGAACGGCGCCCGCCCCGGTCAGGATTCTCTTGATCTCCCCCACAAACGGATTTCGATCCGCGACCACCGATTCAAAGATATTCTCAAAGCACGCGCAGGACGCGGAAAAGTCTCCAATTTGCAGGGCGTGTAGTAGTTTTTCAACTTTTTTTGCTGAATTGCGGGGGGGCTGAAAATCGTGATAAAGCAGATCCAGTTGCCCGTAAGCCCAAGGGGTGGAAACGCCTTCCCCGGCGCAGGCGATCACCAAAAAACAATCCCGCAGTCCGTCGCAGGGCGTCAGCTTGTCTCCGATCCCTTCGGTTCGCATCGCGCCCTCTCTGATGCAAAACGGCACATCCGCCCCGAGCTTTGCGCCTTCGTCGCAGAGCACCGCGATTCCGAGCGGGTGACCCGACAGGGCGTCCAGCGCACGAAGAAC
>CAKJZF010000122.1 GCA_918290775.1 Clostridiales bacterium
CCCCACATCTCCGCTCTTCTCGGGGTGAAACTGACAGCCCATCACATTCCCGCTCTGAACGGCAGCGGTCAGAGGTGCGCCGTAATCCGCCGTTGCGATCACCGCGTCGTCGCAGTCCGCCGCATAATAGGAATGAACGAAATAGACGAGATCCCCTTCGCGAATGCCCGACAAAAGAGGCGTTTTTCGCGTGACGTGTAGCGAATTCCACCCGATATGGGGAATTTTATATCCCTTCGGAATCGCGTCAGAGATGGGGCGCACCGTTCCCGCGATCAGCCCCAACCCGTCATATACGCCGTATTCAAGACTTTTCTCAAAGAGCATCTGCATTCCGAGGCAGATGCCAAGCAACGGCTTTCCCGCCCTTGCTTCGTTGATCAAAGGATCCCAAAGTCCAGACGCGCGGAGCTTTACAGATGCGTCGCGGAATGCACCGACGCCCGGCAGGATCACGCCGTCCGCACGCCGGATGCACGCGGGATCGGATGTAACGACCGCGTCCGCGCCGATCGCCGCGAAGGAAGAACGCAGGGAAAACAGGTTCCCAACGCCGTAATCCACGATGGCAAGCATCAGAGAACCCCTTTCGTGGACGGAATCTCGTCCGCCGCGACGGGGTCGATCGCGACCGCTGCGCGGAGCGTTCTCGCCGCCGATTTGAACGCGCCTTCCAAAATGTGGTGGGAATTGCTCCCCGCGAGTTGGCGGAAATGCAACGTCAGATTCGCGTTGCGGACGAACGCAAGCCAAAACTCGGCGCCCAATTCGGTATCGAAGGTTCCGACCTTTTCGGTGGGCAATTTCATTTCGTACCCGAGATAGCTCCTGCCAGAGATGTCAACGGCTGTCAGAATGAGCGCCTCATCCATCGGCAGGATCATGTTGCCGTAGCGCGTGATGCCCCGTTTGTCGCCGAGCGCCTCGTCGAATGCCCTTCCGAGCGCGATGCCGATGTCCTCCACCGTATGGTGGTCATCCACCTCGGTGTCCCCCGCGCAGGAAAGGGTCAGGTCAAACCGCCCGTGGCGGGCAAAAAGCGTGAGCATATGGTCGAGAAATCCGCACCCGCTCCGAATCTCGGACGCGCCGGTGCCGTCGAGATTCAGGGAAAGACGGATGTCGGTTTCCGCGGTTTTGCGTTGAATGGTTGCTGTTCTCATATGTTTACCTCCGAAATGGTTTGGATCGCCGCCAGAAGCGCGTCGATTTCGGCGCGGCTTCCGATGGTGATACGATTATAATCGGTCAGGCGCGGTGCGTCAAAATGTCGGACGAGGATTCCCCGCTCCCGCAGGGCGGAATAGAGGGCTGACCCGCCGATTGCCGGATGCCTGACGAACAGAAAATTCGCTTGGGACGGAATGACTGTAAACCCGAGTTTTTGCAGGGCGTGTGTGCAATATTCCCGATTTTGAACGATGATTTCGCAGTTTTTGCGCGTGTAGGTTTCATCCTCTATGGCGCCGATGCCCGCCGCCATGGTCATACGGTTGACGTTGTATGGATTGATGGAATTGCGAATGGTTTGCAGGTCGTTGATCAGCGACGCTTGTGCGATGCCGAAGCCAAGCCTTGCCCCCGCCATCGAGCGCGATTTGGAGAAAGTCTGCGTAACCAACAGGTTTTCATACTGCCGGATCAGGGGAACACAGCTCTCGGCTCCGAAATCCACATACGCCTCGTCGATCACCACCACATCATTCGGATGTGCCCGCAGGATCCGTTCAATCTCCCTCGGCGGAATTGCAATGCCGGTCGGTGCGTTCGGGTTGGCGAGAAACACCGTTCCCGGCGTCTGGCACAGCGCGTCCACGTCCACCGTAAAGTCCGCTCGCAGCGGAATTTCGGTATACGGAATCCCAAGCAGATTGGCAAACACCGGGTAGAATCCGTAGGTGATGTCCGGGAACACGGCTGGGCGATCCTTGCCGCAGAACGCCATGAACGCGAAATACAGAATCTCATCCGAACCGTTGGTCGCCATCACTTCACCGGGGTCAACCCCGATCAGCGCCGCAAAACACTCATGAAGGAATTTTGCCGTCGGATCCGAATAGAGCTGCAACCGCTCCGCCTCCCGCCTTGCCGCTTCCACCGCACGCGGGGACGGCGGAAAGGGGGACTCATTGGTATTGAGCTTGACATACGTGCGCTCGCGCGGCTGTTCGCCCGGAACGTACGGCTTCAGATTTGCATACCGTGTATGAAAAAATCGGCTCATTGCGGTTGTTCCTCCGTTCGGATCAACGCGCTTTTCGCGTGCGCGGTCAACCCTTCCAGTCGAGCAAAATAGGCAACGTCGTCGGCGAGTCCGGCAAGCGCTTCTTTGGTAAAGTAAGTAAACTGTGTCTTTTTCACAAAGTCATCCACCGAAAGCGGGCTGGAGAATTTTGCCGTTCCGCCGGTCGGCAGCGTGTGGTTCGGTCCCGCCATGTAATCGCCGAGCGCCTCGGGGCAATTGCGCCCCATGAAGATCGAACCTGCATGACGGATACTCCCGAGATATGCGAAGGGGTCATCCACGCAAAGCTCCAGATGCTCGGGAGCAATCTCGTTTGCAATCTCCACCACCGTGGCAAGATCGCGGGCAACGATGATCTTCCCGTTGGCGTCAACAGATGCGCGGGCAATCTCCGAACGCTCCAATTGCGGGATCTGAACCTCCAGCTCCGTCTGCACAGCGACCGCAAGCTCCATGGAATCGGTGACCAGTACCGCCGACGCAAGCTTGTCGTGCTCCGCCTGCGAGAGCAGATCGGCGGCGATGTGACGCGGGTTGCTCTTTCCGTCCGAGACGATTAGAATCTCGCTCGGACCTGCGATCATATCAATGGAAACCACCCCGAAAACCTGCTTTTTCGCTTCCGCGACAAATGCATTTCCGGGTCCGACGATCTTATCCACCTTCGGAACCGTTTCGGTTCCGTATGCCAATGCGGCGATCGCCTGCGCTCCGCCGACCTTGAAAATGCGGTCGATTCCCGCAACCTGCGCCGCCGCAAGAATGACGGGATTTACCTTTCCGTCCCTGCCGGGGGGGGTGACCATCACAACCTCGCCGACCCCCGCGAGCTTGGCGGGAATCGCGTCCATCAGCACCGTAGATGGGTAAGCCGCCGTGCCGCCGGGGACATACAGCCCCGCGCGGTCAACGGGAATCACCTTCTGACCCATCACAACGCCGTTTTCCTCGTTGATCACAAAGCTGCGCCGCACCTGCTTCTCATGGAAGCGGCGAATGTTTGCGGCGGCACGCTTCAAGACCTCGAGAAAGCGCGGCTCGACCGACTGCACCGCCTCCGCGATCTCCTCGGAAGATACGGTCAGCGACGACGGGCGAACGCGGTCAAACCGTTCTGTGTAATCCAACAGCGCCTGATCGCCTCCCCGGCGAACCCCAGCGATGATGTCGGAAACCACCGAAGCAACATCGACCGCGGGAACCGCACGCGAGAATATTTCACTGTTCTGAACCTCGCCGTACTGAAAAATCCGTATCATGATTCCGCCTCCGAAAGTTTTTGTTCGATCCGTTCGGTCAAGCGGCGGATCTGCTCGTTTTTGAATTGATAGCTTGCCTTATTTGCAATCAGGCGCGCGCTGATCGGGATGATCGTTTCGACTACTTCCAACCGGTTTTCCCGCAGGGTGGTTCCCGTTTCCACGATGTCGACAATCACATCCGAAAGTCCGAGAATCGGGGCAAGCTCAATGGATCCGTTGAGCTTGATCATGTCGATCTCCCGCCCCTGCTCACTGTAATAATTCCGCGCGATATTGGAGAATTTGGTTGCGACACGCAGGGTTCTCGCGGGATCATCGCGGAATCCGACCGGTGCCGCCACGGCCATGCGGCAGTTTCCGGTTTTCATGTCGAGAAGTTCATAGACGTCCGGGGTATATTCCAAAAGAATATCCTTTCCCGCAACGCCGACATCCGCCGCGCCCCGCTCGACATAGATGGTCACGTCCGACGGCTTGACCCAAAAATAGCGAACGCCGACCGTCTCGTTTTCAAAGATCAGCTTGCGGTTGTTCTCGCGGATGGACGGGCAATCGTAGCCGACCGATTCAAACATGGCATAAACCTTTTCGCCCAGCCTTCCCTTCGGAAGGGCGATGTTGAGAAATTCTTTCATGAATGCTCCTTTCCCGTCTCAAAGGCGGATCAGATCGCGCCAAACCGGCAGTTCGGGCAACCGCTTGGCGGCAATCACCCGTTTCCCGGCGGCGGTCAGCTCGCGGACGACTTTGGAAACGGTTGCAGGGTCGGTGTCGTCGCGGTAAAGCACAACCGTGTCCACCCGGTAGTCCTCTGCCGGGGGATCCAACCGCTCGATCCGATCGAGATAAACGGCAAATCCAATCGCGCCGGACGACCTGCCGAGCTTTTGCATGAGTTTATCATACTGCCCGCCGGAAAGCACGCGGGTCGGGACGCCTTCCGCGTAGCCATGGAACACGATGCCGTTATAATAGTTGCGGTCACCGACCACAGAAAAGTCCAGCCGGATCCGATCGGCGGGGAGAGCGTCGATCACGCGACGGAAACGGTCAAGTTCGCGTTGCCAACCGTCGTCAGTACAAAGTTCAGACAAAAGTTTCAGCGTTTGCTTCGGTTCCCCGGAAGCGGACAACAGCGAAATCAGCCCCAAGAGCTGCTCCTCTGAAACGCCCGAACGGGCGGCAAGCAACCGAATTTCGCCGATGTTCTTTTCCCCGATCAGGCGGAACAGCTCCGGGTGGGTCTGCTCGGGGAAACCCGCGCGGCGGATCAGCTCCGAGAGGAGACCGAGATGCGAAAGATTGAGCGAATAGCGCGGCGCGATTTCCGCGAGGCTGTTTGCGGCGAGGGTCAGAACCTCCGAAACAGCATAGTCGTCCACCTCGCCGATACACTCCAAGCCAACCTGCGGGATCTCGCAATAGGTGTGGCTTCCCCGCGCGGGACGGTAGACATTTTCATGGTAATAAACCTTTCGCGTGCCGGTCTCGCAGTCACGGGTGTTATGAATGATGGAAAGTGTGACGTCCGGCTTGAGCGCCATGAGTTTTCCGTTGGTGTCGGTGAAGGTGATGATGTTGTCGGAAACGAGAAAACTCTTGTTTCGGACGTAAAAATCGTACTCCTCGAATTTGCTCATACGGAATTGGGAATAGCCATAGGAGCGATAGAGCGCACGAAGCGCAAATGCAACCCGTTCTTCGGGTTTGAGGATTTCGGGCGGGGTCATGCGTTGGGCTCCTTTCTGCGGTTGAGAACAGTCCGATAGCCGCTGCTGCCGTAATTCAGGCATTTATTGACGCGGCTGATGGTGGCGGTACTGGCACCGGTTAAGCGCGAGATGTCGATGTAGTTTTTCCCCTCATCGAGCATGACGGCAACCGAATAACGCTGGGTCAAATCCTGCAATTCGCGGATGGTGCAGATGTCATCCAGGAACGCGGCACACTCCTCGGTGGTTTGCAGGGAGAGAATCGCGCGGCATAGGGATTCCCGATCCGCTTGTTTGATTTTTTCCATGTCAGTCCCTCTCTTTTCATATCAAGTTCCGATCTATCGCTTTTGTGCTTTACCATTTTATCACGCTAAAGCGATAAAGTCAAGACTTTTTTGCAAAAAAATTAAAAAAATCGCGCGCAGGAACAGCGGACAGGCAAAATCCCATCCCACCATATGGCGGGATGGGATTTTGCAACCTTACTATTTTAATATTCGAAAACGCCCTCGTAAACCAAAACGGCAGAACCTGTCAGGGTCAGGAATCCGTTGGTGTTGTTGACGATCAGATCGCCGCCCGCCAATTTCACCCGGATGTCAACACCCTTTTCACACAACCCGTTTTCACAGGCGGCAACCACAGCGGCGCACGCCCCCGTTCCGCAGGCAAGCGTTTCTCCGTTTCCGCTCTCGCTCATTCTCCGCCGTGCATCGGCGTAAACGGTCAAGATCCGGTCAAGGTCCGCAGGGGTTGTTTTCCGAATGTTCATGGGCATTCTCCTTGATCCTTCGAAGAGTCGAACGCAGTCGTCTGTCTGCGCCGTCGCGGAATACTTCTTACCGTCTCGTCTTTTTCGGACGATCCGACTAAACAGCGAATTGAAAGACGCAGAACGCCGCATAGAGGCAGAGAAGCAAAATTCCTTGCCAGCGCGCGAGTTTTCCGCGCAGAAGTGAGGGTGCGGTCAGAATCAGCATGACGGCAAGCATAAGCGGAATATCCACCGCGAGCGACGCGTTCACACCGCCGATGAAAGAGGTTGCGGGAATGTCAAACGGGCGCAGCGTGACCGACAGTCCGCTCACCAAAACGAGGTTGAACAGATTTGCGCCGATCACATTGCCGAGCGAAAGTGCACTATGCCCCTTGATGAGCGAGGTAATCGCCGTGATCAGTTCAGGAAGGGAGGTGCCGAGCGCCACAAAGGTAAGTGCGATGACCGTAGAGGGAACGCCGACTGCTTCGGCAATTTTTGTACCGTTATCCACCAGCAGCTTCGCGCCGACCGCGATGAGTACCGCGCCGATGACCAAAAACGCAAGATCCTTGATCAGCATCAGCCGCGCTTTCCGTTTGTCTTTCGGCGTCGGTAGTTCAATCGGTTGGGCAACGGCATCGGCAGGTTGGTCTGCGGGTATACCGCCGTTTTCCGTCCCTGTCAAGACGCTGTTTGCCGCGGGCGAGGCTTGTCCCTCGGGAAGTGCCGGTGCCTCCGCTCTCTTGGCGTCGCGCACGGTCACAACCATATAAACCAAAAAGATTGCCAGCAGCACCACACCGACCGGTCGGCTGAACGATCCCGTGACATAGGAGATCACGCTATAAAATACCGCCGCAAGGAAAAAGAAGATCACGGGAAATTTCAGATCCCGCCGATTGATTTTTCCCGGTCGCACCGCAATGGTAATCGCCGCGACCAATGCCGTGTTGCAGATGATCGAACCGATCGCGTTGCCGTAGGACATCTCGGACTGCCCCTGAACCGCCGAGGTTGCCGAAACCATGACCTCGGGGAGCGTGGTGCCGATGGAGACCACCGTTGCGCCGATGAGAATTTCGGGCAAACGGAACCGCCGCGCGACGCCGACCGCGCCGTCAACGAACCAGTCGCCGCCCTTGATGAGCAATATGAAACCAACAATGAAAAGCAGAATGGGCTTGACCATGTTTTCTCCTTGTTTTTGAACGATTTTATCTATACGCACTGCAATTTTTGCGTTTACAAATCGTTTTGTGACTTGCCACAAAAAATGAGAATATTTTCATACCGTCTATGAAAAAACCGGGTTACAGGATCCCCTTCAAAAAGATTTCCACACCGATGACAATCAAAATTACGCCGCCGAGAATCGACGCACGCCACGCCAAAAGCGTTCCGAACTTGCGCCCAATCAAAACCCCGACCGTGCAGATTGCAAAGGTCGTCAGCGCGATCAATAGCGACTCAACCAACGCCGCCTGCCAATCATAATCCGCAATCGTAAAGCCAACAGAAAGCGCGTCGATGGAAGTGGCAATCCCCTGCGCCAACAGCGTGCGGACGCCGAGCGAGGCTGCCGGTTGTGTTTCGTCCGCTTCATTTCCGCGTCGGCTACGGATTCCCTCCACCAACATCTTTCCGCCGATCCAGCAAAGCAAAATCAGCGCGATCCACGGGATGAATTTGCGGAAGGATTCAAATTTTTCCGCAACCGTGTGAACCAAGATCCACCCTACCATCGGCATAAGCGCCTGAAACATGCCAAAGGTAGCCGAAATCAGGGTCACGCGACCGCGCGGCATTCCCGGATCGTTCATGCCGTTTGCAAGCGAGACCGAAAACGCGTCCATCGCAAGCCCGACTCCGAGCAGAATGCTATTGAAGAAAAAGAGAAAATTCCAATCCATGTCGACTCTCCGGTAATAAAAAACAAAATCCGTCTACCGAAAAACGATAGCGGATTCTTTCTCACATAAAGCCCATGCATCGCCTCGGCAACGCATGAGTCTCGCAACGGAAAACAAGCCAGATGGAAATCCATCGGGAATGTTGGCTTGTTTACGCGGCAGTTGCCGCGCCTGCTACTCCCTCAAGCGTTCTTATTTTATCATATTTTTTTTTGATTGTCAATCATTTTTTCCAAAAAAATGAAAAAGTATTTTTCATTCCGGTAAAAAACTGTCAAAATCTATTTACAAAATCGGTTTTTCACTGTATAATATTAAGGGAACCACCAAGACATTGCATCGGAGGTGTCAAATGGATAACAAAAAGTCCTCCGCGGAATCAACCATCCCGCTCTTTTTAGAACTGCTCGACGAACTGCGCGATTCGATCCGGACTGTGAAAAGCAAGGATCCCGCCGCACGCAGCAGTGCGGAAATTCTCCTGCTCTATTCGGGCGTTCACGCGATTCTTGCCCATCGGATTGCGCATCGGCTCCATCGGAACGGGTTCTTTTTCTCTGCGCGTGCCGTCAGTCAGCTCTCGCGTTTTCTGACGGGAATCGAAATTCACCCCGGCGCAAAGATCGGCAAAGGGCTTTTTATTGATCACGGCATGGGCGTTGTGATCGGAGAAACCACGGAAATCGGCGACAACTGCACCATCTATCAGGGTGTTACGCTCGGCGGTACGGGCAAGGACATCGGGAAACGCCACCCCACCATCGGCGACAACGTCATGATCGGCGCGGGTGCGAAGGTGCTCGGTCCTGTGAAGATCGGGTCGGGAAGCAAGATCGCGTCCAACGCGGTTGTGATTCGCGAAGTGCCCGAAAATTCCACCGCCGTCGGAATTCCCGCGAAAGTGGTTCGGCGAGACGGCATTCGGGTGTACGATCAAATGGATCAATGCCATCTCCCCGACCCGGTACTGCAGGAACTTGCCGCGCTGAAGAAACGCATTGAGGAACTGGAGAAAAAACGCTCCGCGCCCGATGCAAAGGGCGGTGAATGAGATGCCGAAGGAAACGGCACGCGGGAGATTCATCGTGTTTGAAGGGATCGACGGTGCGGGAAAAACCACGCAGATCGAGCTGTTGGAGGATTACCTGCGCGGCAAAGGGAGAACCGTTTTCCGCACCGCGGAACCGACCGACGGCGTCACCGGAAAAATGTTGCGCGAAGCACTTGCCGGAAAGGTGTTGCGCACCGCTTGCGAGCTTGCCGCGCTGTTTACGCTGGATCGGGTGACTCACAACCAAGACCCGGAGAACGGAATCGAGCGGCACCTGCGGGAGGGTGCCGACGTGATCTGTGATCGCTACTATTATTCCACGCTCGCCTACCAAGGGAGCGAAACCGACCTCTCGTGGGTTCGCGGCATGAATTTGGGCTGTCCCGAAATCCGCCGACCCGATCTTTGCATCTTTCTCGACCTCTCACCCGAGGAAAGTATGGAGCGCATCCGGCGCGGGCGAACAAATTTTGAAATCTATGAGACGCGCGACCGGCTGGAGCGTGTTCGTGAACAGTTTCACCGGGTGCTCGCCCAGTTGCCGCAGGAGAACATCCGCATCCTGAACGCCGCCCGATCGGTTGACGAAATCCAGTCCGACATCCGCAAATTGGTGGATTAGACATTTGCCTGATCCTCATAAAAGCACCCGCAAAATCCGAAGAGCCACGGATTTTGCGGGCGTTTTTATGTTTCTATCGAGAACGAGAATAAATCTATTTCTTTTTTATATGGGTTGACAGGAATCAAAGAACCGAGATCAACCGATCCAAAACCTCGAAAAAGGTCTCTGTGGCATTCAGATCCAGCGCCTCATTCGGGGAATGGATGTCATGCATGGTGGGACCGATGGAGATCATATCCATATCGGGAAGGTGCGAATGGATGATTCCGCATTCCAATCCCGCGTGAATCACATTCACCGTGGCGTCCTTTCCCGTCACATCGCGATAGATTTTGCAGTAGGCATCCCGCAGAGCAGAAACCGGGGCATAGCTCCAGCCGGGATAGCGACTGTGGTGGCGGGTCGTGCATCCCGTCATCTCCGCGAGCAGATCTAATTCGCGCTCGGCGGCGTCCAGTTGATTTTCCATTGAGGAGCGGCTGGAAAAAACGAATGTCAGCTTACCCTCTTCCTGCCGCACGACGCCGAGGTTGCGGGAATATTCCACCAATCCCGTGATCTGCTTGCTCATCTCAAGCACGCCGATCTGCGAGCAGGTCAGAACCGCAACGGCGCGGTGGGTGTCCTCCGCCGTCAGCATCACCGTTTCGGGTTCGCAATCTTCCGCTGTCACGCAAAATCCGCGATCTTCCGCCGAAAGCTCATCCGCGAGCCGGACAGCGGCGTTGGTCAGCAGATCCTGCGCCGCCGAGAAATCGGGAACCGCCAAAACCGCGCTGCATTCGCGCGGGATCGCGTTGTCTTTGGACCCGCCGCCGATGGTGCAGATCCGTGCGTCGGTTTGCGCGATCAGCTCGGCAAGCAGGCGCCCCATCAACCGATTGGCGTTGGCGCGACCGCTGTTGATATTTTCGCCGGAATGCCCGCCCATCAGTCCCGCAACCGAAACACGGATTGTCTCGCCTGCAAACGCGACGGGATGATACGCAAGCGTAAGATCGGTTCGAACGCCGCCCGCGCATCCCGCTGTTACAACGCCCAGTTCTTCGCTATCCAAATTCAACATCCTTCGCGCGGTGATTTGAGAATAATCAAACGCGTGCGCACCGTTTAACCCGACCTCTTCAGCGGTGGTAAAGAGACACTCGTAGGCGGGGTGGGACTGGATTTCTCCATCCAACAGAGCCAACATGATCGCAACGGCAATGCCGTCATCCGCGCCGAGCGTCGTTCCGCGTGCACGGAGAAAATCACCGTCCAGATAAAGCTCCAGCGGGTCGGTCAGAAAATCATGCTCCACCTCTCCGTTTTTCTCGCAGACCATGTCGGTGTGTCCCTGCAACAGGATCGGCGCCTCCCCCACGCGGTCAGGCGACGCAGGCGCCTTGATCAGAACATTGTTCAGACTGTCGCGGCTGTATTCCAAGCCTCGGGCAACGGCAAATGCCACCAGATAGTCGGCAATCGCCCGTTCGTTGAAGGATCCGCGCGGGATCGCGCTGATCTCTTCGAAATAGTGAAAAACGGAAATCGGTTTGCGGTTGTTGATCAGATGATTCACGGGTTGATTCCTTTCTCAAAGCAGTGTTTTCCGTACAGAAGTCAAGCAAAATCATCGGAGCTTGGCATAAAGACGATCCAATTCGGTGAAAAGTTCCGGTTGTCGCGCGATCGGGTTTCGATGGCTTTCGTCGGCGGCGACTGCAACGGCGATAAAGCGCTTTGCTCCGCCGCGGCGCAAAAGCCGGACTGCCACCGACATCCCCGCTCCGCTGGTTACGATGTCGTCAACGATGATAGCGCACTTGCCCCGCGCCGCCGCAAAGGGGCGCAGACGAAACGCCGCTTTTGCATTCCGAATGCGCTCCGCGGGCGAGAGCAGTTTTTGCGGTTTTCCATGTCCGAACCGGCGAATCAACATCGGGTAGACCGGGATTTCGAGCAAAGATGAAATTGCCAGCGCAAGCTCCTTTGCCTGATCGGTTCCGCTCGTCAAAACAGCGCCTCTGCCGCGCGGCAGATAGGTCAGAAACGCTTGATCAGCGGTCACGCCGCGTTCCTTCAGCGTCTCGCGGATGGCTCCGCTCAACTCCCCCGCAAGAAACCGAGCCGTTTCGCGATCCGCGCGATCTTTGATGTGATAGATCACGCGGTTCTGAACGTCGTCGCGGTTGCCCGGACGGTAATAGACCAACTTTCGGAGCGTATCACATCCGGCTTTTGCCAGTTCATCCGGGACGCATGTGCAATCGGAGACCGCTTGGCGGCAGATGCCGCAAAGCTTCTGCTTCGCCTCGTTCCATTCCGCAAGGCATGGCTTGCAGAGTGCCGTATCCGGCAGTTGTTTGCCCGTCAGACCCTCAAACGGGAGCAACGCGCCGCATCCCGCGCAAGCGGGCGGAAACAGCAACGCAGACAATCGACTCATGCGTTATCCTCCCGCTCAAGATGGTATACAAGCCCCGTATAGCGCATGGCTTGCCGGTTGTTTGCCACCATGCGGGAAAGCGCCGCTTCGCTTCCGACGAGAATCACCATGCTCTGCGCACGCGTTACAGCGGTATAAAGCAGGTTTCGCGAGAGGAGCATGGGCGGCGTGTGTTCGCCGAGCGGCAAAAGGACGATCGGATACTCGCTCCCCTGGCTTTTATGAACGGTGACAGCGTAGGCAGGTTCCAGTTCCTCCAGCATATTGAAATCATACCCCACAACGCGGTCGTCAAATCGGATGGTCATGCGGGAATCGCGTTTTTCGATCTTCTCGATGACGCCGATGTCACCGTTGAAAATCCCGACGCCCGCGCTTCCGTCGTCGCGCTCCCACTCCATATCATAGTTATTCCTCACCTGCATCACGCGATCCCCTTCGCGAAAGATCAGCTCGCGGAAGTTGTGTTCCTGCTTCTCGGGAGACGGCGGGTTCAGCGCCGCCTGCAGTACGCGGTTGAGGTTCTCCGTTCCGACCTCGCCTTTGCGGGACGGCGCGATGACCTGCGTTCCTGTCACCGCCATTTTTCCGTAGGTACGGGGCAGCCGGACGGCGCAAAGCTGCGCAACCGTTGCGGCGATAGACGCCTCGTCCGGGCGCGGCAGAAAAAAGAAATCGTTGTCTTTGATGTCAAGCCGCGGCATCTCGCCACGGTTGATGGCATGGGCGTTTGTGACGATCAGGCTTTTTTGGGCTTGGCGGAAAATCTCGGTCAGGCGAACAGTAAAGAACCGCCGACTCTCAATCAGATCGTGCAACACATTGCCCGCGCCAACCGACGGAAGCTGATCGCTATCGCCGATCAGAATCAGACGTGCGCCCGGTTTGATCGCCTTGAGAAGCGCACACATCAGCGCGTTGTCAATCATGGACGCCTCATCCACGATGATGACGCTCTCCTCAAGTAAATCATTTTCGTTGCGGTGAAAACGCGCGTGCTCGCCGTTCTCCTCGCCGCCGTACTCCAGCAGACGATGGATCGTTTTCGCCTCGCAGGAAGTGGATTCGGACAGTCGCTTGGCGGCGCGACCCGTCGGAGCCGCCAAAGCCACCTTCTCGTCCATGCCATGGAAAATATGCAACAGTGCGCGGACGACCGTGGTCTTTCCGGTTCCGGGTCCGCCCGTCAGCAGCATCACGCCGTTTTCCAGCGCGCCCATAATTGCCTGACGCTGCAAGCTGGCATATTCCATACCGCTCTCCGCCTCCTCGCGGCGCAGGATTGCACCGATGTTGGCGGTCTCCATGGCCGGACAAACACGGTCGATCAAAAGCAGTTTCTTTGCGATATAACGTTCGCTTTCGTATTGTCCCGCTTCATAAATATATGAAACATCGGCATATGTTGCTTCCCGAAGCCGTCTTTCCTTCAAAAGCTCGGTCACGACCGCGTGGATCTGCTCCGCCGTGACTCCCAAAAGCTTTGCGGCACTCTCCTCCGCTTTGCCCCGCGGCAGACAGACATGACCATTCTGCTGGGCATTTGACCCGAGCAGATAATAAACGCCGCTCGCAAGGCGCTCCGGCGAATCCTGCCCGATTCCGAGCTGCATCGCCATCCGATCGGCGCGTTCAAAGCCGATGCCGTCGATCTCCTCGCACAGGCGATAGGGATTCTTCTTGGCAAGGTCAATCGCCGCGCTCCCCCAGCGTTTGTAGATGCGAACGGTTGCCGCCGCGCCGAAATAATCGCGGAAAAACAGCATTGCCGAGCGGATGTCCGCTTTTTTTTGGAAGTCCTCCGCGATCGCCCGTGCGCGTTTAGGGGTAATTCCGGGAATCTCGGCAAGCCAATCGGGGTGGTTCTCCATGACATCGAAGGTCTCCTCGCCGAACAACTCCACAATTCGCTTCGCCGTTTTGGGACCAATTCCCTTGATGGCTCCCGACGCGAGATAGCGCAAAATCGACGCGCGATCCGCTGGCAACTGCTTTTCGCATTGCTCCACGCGGAACTGGCGACCGTATTTGGCGTTATGCACCCATCTGCCGACAACCGTTACCGTGTCCCCCTCATGGACGTCGGGGAGCGTGCCGACGATGGTGACCAATTCATCCCGGTCGGTTCCCAAATCGCAGATTGCATAGCCGTTTTCCTCGTTGGCATAAATCACGTGCTCGATGGAACCGGAAAGGCGGATCATGCCGTTGTCATCGGTTTCTTCCATCGGGGACTGCATAAAGCGGTCATCTCCCGGCATGTTATCTCCCCCTTTCCCTTTCTTTGGTGCCGAATTTGCAATGCGTGTATGCGAAATTCAATCCCGGATTGCCTGTTTGAGTTGCTCCGTCAGGTCGCAGACTTCCCAAGGCGCGTCCACGTCCTCGCGCCCCATATGTCCGTATGCGGCGACCTTGCAGTAAATCGGGCGGCGCAGGTCAAAACGCTTGATGATGGCGGCGGGACGAAGATCGACCAGCTCGGAAATTGCCTGTTCGATCTTCTCCTCGGGAACGGTTGCCGTTCCGAAGGTGTCAACGCGCAGGGAGACCGGCTTCGCAACGCCGATGGCATACGCCACCTGCACCTCGCAACGGTCGGCAAGCCCTGCTTTGACCACATTCTTGGCAATATACCGCGCGGCATAGCAGGCGGAACGATCCACTTTGGTCGGATCCTTGCCCGAAAACGCGCCGCCGCCGTGGCGGGAATAGCCGCCATAGGTATCCACGATGATCTTGCGCCCGGTCAGCCCGGTGTCGCCGGCAGGTCCGCCGATAACGAAGCGCCCCGTCGGGTTGACGTAAATTTTCGTCTTTCCGTCGATCATGTTTGCGGGAACGATCGGGCGGATGACTTCGCGAATAATGTCCTCACGGATGGTTTCGAGCGTTACGCTGTCGCTATGTTGCGAGGAAATGACCACCGTATCTACGCGAACGGGCGTGTCGTTTTCATCATATTCCACGGTCACCTGCGTTTTGCCGTCCGGGCGGAGATAAGCGAGCGTACCGTTTTTTCTGACCTCTGTCAGCCGCTTGGCAAGGCGATGCGCCAGCGAGATCGGAAGCGGCATCAGCTCCGGCGTTTCATTGCAGGCATAGCCGAACATCAAGCCCTGATCGCCCGCGCCCGTATCCAGCCCGTCACCCTCTCCGTTCTTCGCCTCATAGGATTTGTCAACACCCATAGCGATGTCGGGCGACTGCTCATGGAGCGAGGTGATGACCGCGCAGCTGTCGCAATCGAAACCATACTTGGCGCGGTCGTAGCCGATCTCGCGCACCGTTTCGCGGACGATGCGCTGAATATCCACATCCGCATGGGTGGTTACCTCGCCCATGACGCAGACCATCCCCGTTGTGACAAAGGTCTCGCACGCCACGCGCGACATGGGATCCTGACGGAGCATTTCGTCGAGGATCGCGTCCGAGATTTTATCGCAGATTTTGTCGGGATGCCCTTCGGTGACCGATTCGCTGGTAAACAATTTGGTTTTCATTTTTTCAATTCCTCTCTTTGGATTCCCGCCCGTTCGACGCGGGAACCCACATTTTTTTGCACAAAAAAAGCTCCTCGACGGAGCCTTTTTGCTCTCATCTCTCCGGATTTAGCACCTTACCCGATTGGCAGGTTGCTGTAACATCATCGTGCCGGTCACTACGTTACTCTCGATAAGAAGTATTTGATTGTATATAGTATATCACAGGATTGGAAAAATTGCAAGGGATTTGCGTAAAAAAACGTCTATTTCAGCAAAAGCAGGCATTGACCGCAATCAACGCCTGCTTTTTGTTCAGGATTTCTGCTTCTTATATTCCTCCAACCGTGCCATAAAGCGCGTCGAGCGTGGCAATATCCATAATAACCGTGTCCCCCTTGCCGTTGACGGTGATATAGATCGGTTCCCCGGTTTCCTTGCAGAATCTGGACATTTCGGGATAGTTATTTCTCAACTCCGACGACGGTCTGATGTTCGGCATATCATTCTTCTTTTTCTATTTTTTCTATCAAAATACATCATTCGTTGTATCATTTATTGTACATCATATGTTGTATTTTTCAAGTGTTTTTGAAAGAATGTGTATAATAAAAATAAACTAAAGGACGGAGAATTTTGACAATGCGTTATTATCCGAGATTGCGCGACCTTCGCGAGGATGCCGATTTGACGCAAGACCAACTCGTGAAGGCATTGGGAATGCACAAAACCACCTATACCAACTACGAACAGGGCAAGCGCGAACCGCCCTTTGAGCTAATCATCCGGCTTGCACAGTTTTATAACGTCTCCATTGACTACATTGCCGGGCTGACCAACCAAATCAAGCGATTATAGTTCTTTTGGAGCAACAAACAACAGGGCGGACTTTTTCCTGCAGGAAAAAGTCCGCCCTGTTGTTTGTTATACCACCGCTTTGATCGCATACGAAATCACGGTCATGATGGTCGCCGCAAGCAGGACACCTACCGTTGCCGCAAGCAGGGACTTTTTGAAGTCCAGTTTCAGCGTTGCAGCGATCAGAGAGCCTGTCCATGCCCCCGTTCCGGGGATCGGGATCGCCACAAACAGCACCACGCCCCAATAGGAGTATTTTTCGATCTTGCCCTTGTGCTTCTCCACCTTGCGCTCCAGCCAATGCCCAAAGCGGTTAAAAATCTTCACGCGGCTGTTCGTCATCCACCGCAAAACCGCTCGGATGAACAGCAGGACGAACGGCACCGGCAACAGATTCCCTGCCACAGCGAGCAAGTAAGTTTGCCACCAAGGCAACCCCAGTCCGCACCCAAGCGGTACCGCTCCGCGGCATTCGATAATCGGCAAGAGCGAGCAGATGAATACGCACAGCTTCGCGCCAACAATATTCAAAAAGAAATTTTCAATTGCATGGATCAAGGAGCAAACCTCCGTTTTCCGACGTTACTTCCTTATTATAACGGATTTGACGGAATTTGTCAATAGAAAAAGCGGAACTTCTTGGAAAGTCCCGCTTTTTTGCTTTTTCAAATTCCGAACTTGAACGTTCCGCCCAACACTTGGAAAATAAGGATGATCGACGCGACCATCAGTACGATTGCCGCTACGGTGACTAAAATCGTTCTGCGGTCGAATTTCAGCGCTGCCTCGGACTTGGGCAGAAATCCCGTTTTCTGCAGCACATTGGAAACCGGTTTATAGAGCAACAGTACCACCGCCGCGTTGAACGTTGCTTTCACAAGGTTGAAGGGCAGCAGGAGCGTTGGAATCATGTTTCGCACCTGCGCGACCTCTACGTGCATATACCACGGCGTTACGACAAGGTTGAATACCATCATCACCGCCGTCATGGCGAGAATGCCCGATAAAAGACCTACGATTGCTCCGAAGAAACTTTTTTTGTATTTGTAGATCAGACTGACCGTGACCGAAAAGGTTGCCGTTCCGATTGCGTTCATCACAAACCCGTACACGCCTGTGCTGCTGACGGTCAGCATTTCCACCAGCGCGACGATGACCGACGACACCAGTGCCGAGATCGGTTCGAAGCAAAGCCCGCAAAGCGTGATGACGGCGTCCTTGACGTCCAGCGTCAGAAAAGACACCGGGAAATGGATGAGCAACATGACCACATACGCCAACGCCGTGAAAAGCGCCACACCGACCAATCGGCGCAACCGCATTTGAAATTGCTCGTTCGTATTCATTTGTAAAAACTCCTCTCAAAATTACCCGCGCGAAAATCGCTCGCGGTTTTCATCCATTCGATCGGAGAAAAGAAAACGTCCCAAAGCCAAACAGGCCTTGGGGCGCAAAACAAAGGTCGTTTTTCTTCTTTTCTCATCCGGACTTTCAGGCCTCCCGCTTGGCGGTTTTTGCCGTTACCGTCGGTTCGGGAGTTTCACCCGATCGGCGCAAACCGATTCGATTTGCGTTCGCAGACTATACTGCCGGTATGGAATTTCACCATTCCCCAAAGATATGAAAACGTTTTTTATTTGATTGGAATCCCGGGGAACGGCGCCAAAGCACCGTTCCCCGTTTGTTTTCGATTTTTCAGACAGATCTGAAATTACGCAAGGATCTTGGAAACAACGCCGGAACCGACGGTTCTGCCGCCCTCACGGATTGCGAAGCGGAGTCCCTCTTCGCAAGCGATGGGAGTGATCAGCTCAACGGTCATATCCACGTTGTCGCCGGGGCGGCACATCTCAACGCCATCGGGAAGCTCGATGGTACCGGTCACATCGGTGGTTCTGAAATAGAACTGCGGACGGTAGCCGGCGAAGAACGGCTTTTTACGACCGCCTTCCTTCTCAGTCAGAACGTAAACGTGTCCGACAAACTTGGTGTGGGGATGAACCGTGCCGGGCTTCGCAAGAACCTGACCTCTTTCGATCTCGTCCTTCGCGATACCACGGAGCAGAGCGCCGATGTTGTCGCCAGCCTCTGCCTGCGGCAGGAGCTTGTGGAACATCTCAACGCCGGTAACGGTGGTCTGCTTCTTCTCATCGGAAAGACCGACGATCTCAACCACATCGGAAACCTTCACGGTGCCGCGCTCCACGCGACCGGTGGCAACCGTGCCACGGCCGGAGATGGAGAACACGTCCTCGACGGGCATCAAGAAGGGCAGATCGGACTGACGCTCAGGCGTGGGGATATAGCTGTCAACGGCAGCCATGAGCTCCCAAATCGGAGCGTACTCGGGAGCGTTCGGATCGGTGTTGGTGGATTCGAGCGCGTCGCGAGCGGAACCGCGGATGATCGGAATGTCATCGCCCGGGAAATCATAGGAAGAGAGCAGATCGCGAATTTCCATCTCAACGAGGTCAAGAAGCTCGGGATCGTCCACGAGGTCGGTCTTGTTCAGGAAGACAACGATTGCGGGAACGCCGACCTGACGAGCGAGCAGCACGTGCTCGCGGGTCTGCTGCAGAGGACCGTCCGTACCTGCAACAACGAGGATCGCGCCGTCCATCTGCGCCGCACCCGTGATCATGTTCTTCACGTAGTCGGCGTGGCCGGGGCAGTCCACGTGAGCATAGTGACGGTTCTCGGTCTCATACTCGACGTGACGGGTGTTGATTGTGATACCTCTTGCCTTCTCTTCGGGAGCGTTGTCGATCTGGTCATAAGCCAGGAACTCGACATTGCCGTTCTTGAGCGCGAGGGTCTTGGTGATCGCTGCGGTCAGGGTGGTTTTGCCGTGGTCAACGTGACCGATGGTACCGATGTTGACGTGCGGCTTGGTGCGTTCAAATGTAGCCTTTGCCATTTTGAATTTCCTCCGTTTAATAAAACTTTTTTATATTTTTTTAATAAAGCACTTGTGGATCATCTCGGAATCAGCCTTTGCTGCGTTCCTTGATGATGGTTTCCTGAATGGACTTCGGAACCTCTGCGAAGTGGCTCGGTTCCATGGTGTAAAGTCCGCGTCCCTGCGTTTTGGAGCGCAGGTCGGTTGCATAGCCGAACATGTTGGAAAGCGGCACATAAGCGACCACTTCCTGCACGCCGCTCTGCGTGGACTCCTGCGAGAGGATCTGCCCGCGGCGGCTGTTGAAGTCACCGATCACAGCTCCCATATAATCATCGGGAACGATGGTGGTAACCTTCATCATCGGCTCGGTGAGAACCGGATCCGCTTTGCGCATCGCTTCCTTGAATGCCATGGAGCCCGCGATCTTGAATGCCATTTCCGAAGAGTCAACTTCATGGTAGGAGCCATCGTAGAGCGTCACCTTGACGTCAACGACGTTGTAGCCCGCCAAAACGCCGCACTGCATGGCGCCCTGGATACCTGCGTCAACTGCGGGAATGAATTCCTTCGGGATCGCACCGCCGGTGACGGCATTGATGAACTCATATCCCTTGCCGGGTTCATTCGGCTCAAGAATGATCTTAACATGACCGTACTGACCGGAACCGCCAGACTGCTTCTTATACTTGCACTCGTGGTCGACCTTCTTGCGGATGGTCTCCTTGTAGGCAACCTGCGGTTTACCGATGTTGGCTTCCACCTTGAATTCGCGGAGCAAACGGTCAACGATGATCTCCAAATGAAGCTCACCCATACCTGCGATGATCGTCTGTCCGGTTTCGTCGTCCGTGTAGGTGCGGAAGGTTGGATCTTCCTCGGCAAGCTTGGCGAGGGCGATGCCCATCTTCTCCTGACCCGCGCGGGTCTTGGGCTCGATGGCAACGCGGATAACCGGCTCCGGGAACTCCATGGATTCGAGAATCACAGGATGCTTCTCATCGCAGAACGTGTCGCCCGTTGTGGTGTTCTTCACACCGATCGCGGCGGCGATGTCGCCCGCGTAGCAGCAGTCAATGTCCTTGCGCTCGTTCGCGTGCATCTGCAGGATGCGCCCGAGACGCTCGGTCTTGCCCTTGGTCGAGTTGTAGACGATGTCGCCCGCGTTGACCTTACCCGAATAAACGCGGAAATAGCAGAGCTTTCCGACAAACGGGTCGGTCATGATCTTGAACGCCAGCGCGGAGAACGGCTCGGTATCGGAAGAATGTCTGTCCTCTTCCGCGCCCGTCTCGGGGTTGGTGCCGCGGATCGCGGGAATATCGGTCGGGTTGGGCATATAGTCCACGATCGCGTCCAGCAGCTTCTGAACGCCCTTGTTGCGGTAGGATGTGCCGCAAACCACGGGAACGATTTCATTCGCGATGCACGCCTTGCGAAGCGCGACCTTCAGCTCGTCAACGGTGATCTCCTCGCCCTCGAGGTATTTCTCCATCAACGCGTCGTCGGTCGATGCAATGGCTTCCACCATCTGCTCGCGATAGGTCTGCGCCTGCTCCTTCATATCCTCCGGAATCGGCTCGACCCGCATATCCTTGCCCAAATCGTCATAGTAAACATCCGCTTCCATAGACATCAGATCAATGATGCCCCGGAAGGTCATATCCTTGCCGATCGGCAGTTGGATCGGCACCGCGTTTGCGCGCAGTCTCGAATGGATCATGTCAACCACGCGGTAGAAATCCGCGCCCGTGATATCCATTTTGTTGACATACACCATACGCGGAACCTTATATTTGTCAGCCTGTCTCCAAACGGTTTCAGACTGCGGCTCCACGCCTCCCTTTGCACACAGGACGGTGACTGCACCGTCAAGCACGCGCAGGGAACGCTCCACCTCAACGGTGAAGTCCACGTGACCGGGGGTATCAATGATGTTGATACGGTTCCCCTTCCAGAAGCAGGTGGTTGCGGCGGAGGTGATGGTGATACCTCTCTCCTGCTCCTGCACCATCCAGTCCATGGTCGCGCCGCCGTCGTGAACCTCGCCCAGCTTATGCGTTTTACCCGTATAGAACAGGATACGCTCTGTGGTTGTGGTCTTTCCGGCGTCGATATGCGCCATGATACCGATGTTTCTGGTATTCTCAAGTGAGTATTCTCTTGGCATGAACGATTATCTCCTTGGTCTTTGCGATGGCAATCAATATCTGTAATGGGCAAACGCCTTGTTTGCCTCTGCCATGCGGTGCGTCTCTTCCTTTTTCTTGAATGCTCCGCCCGCGCTGTTCTTCGCGTCGACGATCTCTCCAGCGAGCTTATCCGCCATCGTCTTTTCGCCGCGCTTTCTCGCGAACTGGATCAGCCAACGAAGTCCAAGCGTCTGACGGCGCTCGGCTCTGACCTCCATCGGAACCTGGTAGGTGGAACCGCCAACGCGGCGAGCCTTGACCTCCAGGACGGGCATCACATTTTCAAGAGCTTCCTGGAAAACTTCCAGCGGGCTTTGTCCCAGCTTCTCTTCAATCTGCTTGAACGCATCGTAAACGATGGTCTGGGCAACGCCCTTCTTGCCGTCATACATCACGTTGTTGATCAGCTTTGTGACCAGCTTGGAACCATACAACGGATCCGGCAAAACGTCTCTTTTGGTAATACGACCTCTTCTCGGCACTGTACTTCCCTCCTTCATTAAAATATGAGATCATTGGTACTCAAAAGCATTCTTCTGTTAGCGCGCGTCGGAGGTGAAATAAACATTAAATTCCGTTTTCACAACAGACGGGCTGATGGGTGCTTTCGGTTTGCGCTAAAATTTCGGATTACTTCTTCTTTTTAGCGGCTTTTGCTCCGTACTTGGAGCGACCTTGCTGACGGTTGGCAACGCCCTGCGCGTCAAGCGTACCGCGAATGATGTGGTAACGCACGCCGGGGAGGTCACGAACACGTCCTCCGCGGATCAGGACCACCGAGTGTTCCTGCAGGTTGTGTCCAATACCGGGAATGTAGACGGTTGCTTCCAAACCGTTGGTAAGACGCACTCTCGCAATTTTACGCATCGCGGAGTTCGGCTTCTTCGGGCTGGTGGTGGAAACCTTGGTGCAAACGCCTCTCTTCTGCGGTGCCGACTGGTCGATTGCGCTGTTCTTCAGGGAGTTGAAACCCTTTTGGAGCACAGGCGCTTTGGACTTATAGTCCTTCTCGCCGCGACCCTGTCTGACAAGCTGGTTGAATGTTGGCATCCTCTCTTCCTCCTTCTTCCAGAATTTAATGTTTATCTACAGACACCCGACCGGCGGCCGTGTGTAACTGCCGTATTTCCGGCACACCCTGTCCATCAAATGGGCATAGTACGGGCATACCTCGAACATTTACAGTTTATTATATCACGTTCCCCCATTTTTGTCAAGTCTATGCAGGGTTGGTGAAAATTTTCTACTTTTTGCACAATTTTATTGGGAATCCGATTCCATATTTTTGACAAAAATAAGGCTTTTCACCTGCATCGGATAGATTGGAATGATCGGACATCAAAAGCCCGTACAGGCGACCGCTCCACTGAATCAAAAAGCGACTCACAAAAGTGAGTCGCTTTTTGGGTTTCGGGTTGTTCAGCCTGCCGCCTCATCGGCACGATGAACGCCGATGCCTTTGTAGCATTCCATGCCCGTTCCGGCGGGAATGAGCTTACCGATGATGACATTCTCTTTCAGACCCATCAGATGGTCAACCTTGCCTTCGATCGCCGCCTCGGTGAGTACCTTGGTGGTCTCCTGGAAGGAAGCCGCCGAGAGGAAGGACTCGGTTTGCAGCGACGCCTTGGTGATACCGAGCAGCACCACCGTTCCGGTTGCGGGACGCAGATGTGTCTCACCCGCCGCGATGCGTGCGCGAATCTGATCATTCGCCTCTTCAAAGACGGTCTTATCCACGCGCGAACCGGTCAGCAGATCGGTGTCTCCGACATCGTCAACCGAGATCTTCCGCGTCATCTGACGCGCGATGATCTCAACGTGCTTATCGTTGACGTTACAGGACTGCGCACGGTAGACCTTCTGAATCTCTTTGATCAGGTATTCATACACCGCGTCAAGCCCCAACACACGCATCACATCCGCCGGCGCCTTGTTGCCTTCGGTGATGGACTGTCCCTTTTCGAGGTGCTGTCCCTCCACGATGGCGAGCTTCATGCCGTACGGGATCTGATATTCGCGGATCTCGTGCTCTTCTTCGGTGCTATCCGGGTTGATCGAGACCAAATGGATCATGTTCTCTCCCGTTGTGATGTGCGCCGTGCCGTTGACCTCGGTAATAACCGCCGGTTTCTTCGGCTGACGTGCTTCAAACAGTTCTTCCACGCGGGGCAGACCCTGCGTGATATCCGACCCTGCGACGCCGCCCGAGTGGAAGGTTCTCATGGTCAGCTGGGTACCTGGTTCACCGATCGACTGCGCCGCGATGATGCCCACCGCTTCGCCGACGTTGACCAGCTTGCCGTTTGCGAGATCTGCGCCGTAGCAATGTGCGCAGATACCATGACGCGCATGGCACTGGATTGCCGTCCGGATGCAGACGCTCTTGATGCCCGCTTCCTCGATTGCCTTCGCCATCTCCTCGGTGATCATCGTGTCGTCCTCAACGAGCACCTCTCCCGTTTCGGGATGGATGACGGGACCCATGGTGAATCTGCCGAGAATTCGCTCGGAGAGCGATTCCAGAACGTTCTTATCCTCCATGATGTCGGTGACCCATGCGCCCTCTTTGGTGTCGCACTTGACCTCGCGGACGATCACATCCTGCGAAACGTCCACCAGACGGCGGGTCAGGTAGCCGGAGTCGGCGGTACGAAGCGCCGTATCCGACAGGGACTTACGCGATCCCTTCGCGCCCATGAAATACTCGAGGATGTTCAGACCCTCGCGGAAGTTTGACTTGATCGGGATCTCGATGGTACGACCGTTGGTCGCGAACATCAATCCGCGCATACCCGCGAGCTGACGCATCTGCGCCACGGAACCACGTGCACCCGAATCCGACATGATCTTAATCGGGTTGAACTGGCTGAAGCTCTCCTGGAGCGCTTCGGTTACGTCGTTGGTGGTCTTATCCCAAAGTTTGATAACTGCGTTGTAACGCTCCTCGTTGGAGAACAGACCGCGCTTATAGTAGCCGTTCAAAACGTCCACCTGCTTCTGCGCCGCCTCGATCAACGGGGTCTTTTCCTTCGGGATGGTCATGTCATAGACCGAGATCGAGAAGGACGCGCGAGTGGAATACTGATAGCCGAGCGCCTTGATCTCATCCAACATATCCGCGCAGACGGCGGGGCCGTTATTGCGGATGCAACGGTCGATGATCTGCCCCAACTGCTTTTTCTTGATCACGAATTCGATCTCGAGGCGGAACGCGTTCTCCGGCTTGGTGCGATCCACAAAACCGAGGTTCTGCGGAATGACGCGGTTGTAAATCAATCTGCCGAGTGTGGTTTCAATTACAGCGGTTCTCTTCTCACCGTCGATTTCCTTCTCAATGCGCACGCGGATTTTCGCGTGCAGACCGAGTACGCCGTTCTGATATGCGCACATCGCCTCGTTGAAATCGCGATAGCAGCTTCCCTCTCCTGCCTCGCCGTCCTTCTCCATGGTCAGATAGTACGCGCCGAGGATCATATCCTGCGAAGGAACCGTAACGGCTTTACCATCCATCGGTTTGAGCAGGTTGTTTGCCGAGAGCATCAGGAAGCGGGCTTCCGCCTGCGCTTCTGCAGAAAGCGGAACGTGAACCGGCATCTGGTCGCCGTCGAAGTCCGCGTTGAACGCGGGGCAAACCAGCGGGTGCAGCTTGATGGCGCGTCCCTCCACCAAAACAGGCTCGAACGCCTGAATGGAAAGGCGGTGCAGCGTCGGTGCGCGGTTGAGAAGCACAGGATGCTCCTTAATGACGTTTTCGAGCGCGTCCCAAACGCATTCATTCGCGGCGTCATAGGCGCGGTCGATCTTCTTCTGTGCGTCCTTGACGTTGGTCGCTTTACCCATCTCGACCAACCGCTTGATGACAAACGGCTTGAACAGCTCGATCGCCATCTCTTTGGGCAGACCGCACTGATAAATCTTCAGATTCGGTCCGACCACGATTACAGAACGCCCGGAATAGTCCACGCGTTTTCCGAGCAGGTTCTGACGGAAGCGTCCCTGCTTACCGCGCAGCATCTCGGAGAGCGATTTGAGCGGGCGATTGGAAGCGCCGGTTACGGGCTTGCCGCGCTTACCGTTGTCGATCAGCGCGTCAACCGCTTCCTGAAGCATTCTTTTCTCATTGCGGATCACGATCTCCGGGGTCTTGATCTCCATGAGTTTCTTCAACCGATTGTTACGCGCGATGACGCGGCGGTAAAGCTCATTGAGATCGGAGGACGCAAACCGTCCGCCGTCGAGCTGCGTCATGGGGCGGATGTCCGGCGGCGTTACGGGAATCACATCGAGGATCATCCAATCGAGGTGATTGCCCGAACGACGGAAGGATTCCATCACTTCGAGCCGCTTGATGATGCGCGTTTTCTTTTGACCGCTGGCGGTCTTTAATTCATCGCGCAGAGCTTCGCAGGTCTGCTCAACGTCAATCCCTTGCAAAAGCTCCTTGATCGCCTCGGCGCCCATGCCGACGCGGAAATCGTTTTCATACAGATCGCGGTATTCCTGATACTGCTTCTCGGAAAGCACTGCACCGCGCTCCAGCGGCGTGGTTCCCGGATCCAGCACCACATTCTCCGCAAAATAGAGCACTTGCTCGAGCGCTTTCGGCGACATATCCAGAACGAGCGCCATTCTCGAAGGAACAGCCTTGAAATACCAAATATGGGACACAGACGACGCAAGTTCGATATGACCCATGCGCTCGCGGCGCACCTTTTTGGTGGTCACATCCACGCCGCATTTTTCGCATTTGATTACTTCTTTGCTATGCGAATTCTTATACTTGCCGCACGCGCAGGCACCGTCCTTGGTCGGACCGAAAATCCGCTCGCAAAACAGACCGCCGATCTCAGGTTTGAGCGTTCTGTAGTTGATGGTCTCGGGTTTGGTGACCTCGCCGTAGGACCACTCGCGGATCATTTCGGGAGACGCCAATCCGATCTTGATTGAATAAAAATCCTTATTCTCCACGGTTTTTCTCCTGTTCTTGCTTATTCTTCGCTTCCGTCATCGCCGAAGAGTCCATCTTCCGCGAAATCGAGCGAATCGTCCACCAGTTCTTCATCGTCCTCGCCGATCTCCTCGGGAGTACCGTCCTCATTCTCAATCTGGAAGGACTTTCGAATTTCTTCCTCGGTGTAATGACGGTTCATCTCGCCGATTCCGAAATCGCGTCCCTGACCGGCATCGTCATCCTGACAAAGCTCGGAAAGGTCAATGTCCTTCCCGTTCTTATCCTGTACGCAAACATCGAGCGCCAGCGATTGCAACTCTTTGACCAACACCTTGAAGGACTCGGGAATGCCCGGAGTCGGAATGTTCTGCCCCTTGATGATCGCTTCGTATGCGCGGCGACGACCGTTGATGTCGTCGGACTTCACCGTGAGCAATTCCTGAAGGGTGTATGCCGCACCGTAAGCCTCGAGCGCCCACACTTCCATTTCTCCGAAGCGCTGTCCGCCAAACTGGGCTTTGCCGCCCAAAGGCTGCTGCGTGACGAGCGAGTACGGACCGTTGGAACGCGCGTGAATCTTATCGTCCACAAGGTGGTGCAGCTTCAGATAGTACATGATACCGACCGTAACGGGGTTATCAAACGGTTCGCCGGTGCGTCCGTCGTAAAGAATGGTCTTGCCGTCGAGAATCTTCAGGCGCTTCTCCTCGCGGAGCTTGTTCATAAACGCCTCGTCCGCTCTTTCCTCGGGGGAAAGGACACGGATGGTTTTTTCGCCGGTTGCCTCGTCGGTCGTCTCCTCGTAAAGCTCCTTGCCTTCCGGGTTCTCGAGCGGGAAGATGTCTCTCTGCAGCCCTGCCGCCTTCAGACATTCGAGAATGTCCTTCTCGTTTGCACCGTCAAACACGGGGGTCATGATATGCCAACCGAGCTTCTTTGCCGCGATGCCGAGGTGAACCTCCAGCACCTGCCCGATGTTCATACGCGAAGGCACGCCCAACGGGTTCAGCACGATGTCCAGCGGCGTTCCATCCGGCAGGAAGGGCATATCCTCGGGCGGCAGGATGCGGGAAACGACGCCCTTGTTACCGTGGCGACCCGCCATCTTATCGCCAACCGAGATCTTTCTCTTCTGCGCGATATAAACCTTGACAACCTTGTTCACGCCGGCAGGCAGTTCGTCGCCCTGCTCATGCGAGAACACGCGAACATCCACCACGATGCCCGATTCGCCGTGCGCCAAACGCAACGACGTATCTCTGACCTCGCGGGATTTTTCGCCGAAGATCGCGCGGAGCAACCGCTCCTCGGCGGTCAACTCGGTCTCGCCCTTCGGGGTGATTTTACCGATCAGAATATCGCCCGAACGCACCTCGGTGCCTCTCTTGACGATACCTTCCGCGTTCAGATCACGCAAAGCGTCGTCGCCGACGTTGGGGATCTCGCGGGTGATCTCTTCCGGTCCGAGCTTGGTGTCTCTCGCCTCGTGGGTGTACTCCTCGATGTGCAGAGACGTATAAACGTCATCCCGCACCAACCGCTCGTTCAGCAGGACGGCGTCCTCGTAGTTGTAGCCCTCCCACGTCATGAAGCCGATCAGGGCATTCTTCCCGAGCGATACCTCACCGTTTGCGGTTGCGGGACCGTCGGCAATGACCTGCCCCGCTTCCACGTGCTCGCCGCGCGAGACGATGGGACGCTGATTGAAGCAGGTACCCTGGTTGGTTCTCTTGAATTTGATCAGCTGATAAACATCCTTCACGCCCGCACCGTTGTCGGGGAGAATGATGATCTGATCCGCTTGAACGCGGTCGACAATACCCGCTCTTGTGGCGGTCACGACGACGCCCGAATCGACCGCCGCCTTATATTCCATACCCGTACCGACGATCGGCGAATCGGTGACCATCAGCGGCACCGCCTGCTTCTGCATGTTGGATCCCATCAGCGCACGGGTGTTGTCGTCGTTCTCGAGGAACGGAATCATTGCGGTTGCGACCGAAACAAGCATCTTCGGCGCAACGTCCATGTAATCCACGCGTGAAGCGTCAACTTCCACGATCTCGGTCTTATCGCGCCCGATAACCTTCGCATTCGCAAAGCAATTATCCTCGGTAAGAGGCTCGTTTGCCTGCGCAACGATATAGTGATCCTCTACGTCCGCGGTCATGTACTCGACCTCATCGGTCACATGATGGCGGAATGTCCCGTCACCGTTGTCGATATGCTCCACCTTGCGATAGGGCGCTTCGATAAACCCATAATCCGAGATGCGCGCATAGGTTGTAAGATAGGAAATCAAACCGATGTTCGGACCTTCAGGGGTCTCAATCGGGCACATTCTGCCGTACTGCGTGTAGTGAACGTCACGGACGTCGAAGGACGCGCGATCACGCGAAAGACCGCCGGGTCCCAACGCCGACAGACGGCGCTTATGCGTCAGCTCGGCAAGCGGGTTGTTCTGATCCATAAACTGCGAGAGCTGGCTGGAACCGAAGAACTCGCGGATCGCCGTTGTCACAGGGCGGATGTTGATCAGCGCCTGAA
>CAKJZF010000123.1 GCA_918290775.1 Clostridiales bacterium
AGGGAATCGCGCACGCAACCGCCAACGGCGTAGGCTTCATAGCCGAGGGATTCCAACCGTTCGATCGCAAACGCGGCGCCGGGCGAGAGGAAAATCGGTTTCATACGCGTCTCCTTTCTGTGGCGGATGGGGAATCAGCGCTCCGGGTGAAAAATCTGTTCAGCCGGTTTTAAGGCAAAATACAGGATCATGCCCAAAATGTAGGCGGCAATGACCTCGCCCGCGCCAACCGTCAGGAACATGAACCACCAAGCGTCCGCAACGCCGTAGGCGTACCGCAGGACGAACGGCACAATCACCATATTCGCGATCACGGTCGGGATCGGAACGAGCCAAACCGTAACCTTTCGCAATAGCCAACCTGCCGAAGCGCCGATCAGAGAAGCGAGAGTGCCGAAGAGGACGTCCGCCCAAACGCAGCCGGTGGTCAGGTTTGCGAGAAAACATCCGATCGTCATGCCTGGAATTGCCGCCGGCGTGAAGAACGCGAGAACGCAGAGCGCTTCGGAAACGCGCACCTGGATCACGCCGCTGGCGAGACCGGCGAGGTTGGAAAGATGGGTCAGAGCCACATAGAGCGCGGCGATCAGACCGGCTTGAACAAGGAACAGAACGCGGGTGTGTGTTGCGTTTTTCATAGTTTTTCTCCATAGTTTTGTTTTTCGTGAGGATGGTTTCGAACTCACGGATGTTGCCGGCTTTGAAAAAACCGACGAAACGCAGTCATTGCGCCGGAGCGCAGAAGCCGGATGACTGCCCAAAAGCGGAGAGTGCGTCAAGCAACTCCGCGTAAAGGTAAAGGGAACCGAGACAGACGAGCGGACGACCGCCCGAACGGCTGTCCGCAACCGCGGCGGCAAGAGCCTCGGGAACGCTTGCATAGGCTTGAGCCGGAACGCGGTGCGCCGTAAAATGGGCGGCGTAATCGCTCGCGGAAAGCGAACGGGAATTTTGCGGTGTGACGGTGAACGCACGCTCGGTCACGGGAGCCAGGAGCGCGATCATCTCGTCGTAGTCCTTATCCGCCATCACGCCGGAGAGAATGTTGACCTTTTGATCGGGAAAGTAGGCGCGAATGCTTTCAACCGCCGCCCGGACGCCCTGTGGGTTGTGCCCGCCGTCATATAGAATGACCGGGTCGGACGCGCGAAGAAGCTCGAACCGCGCGTGCCAAACTGAGGATGCAAGCCCGGATCGGATCGCTTCCTCGGAAATGCGAAGTCCTTTCTCCCGCAGAATTCCGACCGCGGTCAGCACCGTTGCGGCGTTGCGCGGCTGATAGACGCCGAGCAGGGGAAGATGAATGTCAGGCAGATCGGCAAAATCGAATACCGTTCCGCCGAGTGTCATATTCTTGACATGAAGGTTCGTGCGATCCACGGTGTAAAAAGGCGCGTCCTTGACCTCGGAAATTGCCGAGAGTGTGCGGCAGGCGGAGTCGTCGCCGCCTCCCCAAAGGCAGGGGCAACCCTTTTTGATGATACCGCCCTTTTCGGCGGCAATCGCCTGAATGGTGTTTCCGAGATAAGCCATATGGTCAAAGTCAATCCCGGTGATCACAGAAAGGAGTGGACTCTCGATGACGTTGGTGGAGTCGAGACGACCGCCCATGCCGCATTCCAGCACCACGCAATCGCAATTCATGCGTTTGAAATAGACAAACCCGATCGCGGTAATCAGCTCAAATTCGGTGGGCTTGTCCTCCATGGTGTCGGCTGCGGCGCGAACGATCCCGGTATCGCGGGCAAGCTCCGCATCGGGAATTTCGACGTTGTTGACCATCATGCGTTCATTGAACCGCTTGACATAAGGGGACGTGAACAGCCCGACGCGGTAGCCTGCGGCGGTCAGAATGCCGGAGAGCATCCGGCAGAAGGAGCCTTTGCCGTTGGTTCCCGCAACGTGGATAAACCGCAGATTCCGCTGCGGATCTCCCAGTAGGCGGCATAGCTCCGTGATCCGTTCCAGTCCCGGTCGGCTTCCTTTCCATGAAACGGAGTGGATGTAGGCAAGCGCTTCATCGTAATTCATGAAAAACCTCTTTCCATCAATAACCCATGCGCCGCCGCAGGATCGCCCCCAGACGGAAAAGCACGGGAATGAAGAACAGATTCAGGGGAATCAGAATCGCATATTCGGGCAGGCGGTAGACAAACCAACCCCAGTATGTCCGGGAGCCGTAGAGGATGCTGACCCAAATCGTGTTGATCAGAAGCCCGAAGATCAGGTTGTTAATCAGCGCGGGTAGAACGACCTGCCACCAGCGAAGCGTCCTGCCGTGCAGAAACAGACCGTAAACGGCTCCCATCAGAGCGGCGACTACCGTGAATCCCGGAAAATAGACACCGAACGGAAAGAGCATCGCACCGACAAAATCGGCGAGCGCACCCGCGACGGCGGCGTAGGCGGGACCGCACGCAATCGCAACGATCACAATCGGAACGAACGCAAATCCGATTGTCCAGCCGGCGGTATGGATCGAGGCGAACCGGTTGAGCACCATGGAGAGAGCCGCCATTGAGGCGGTGATGGTCAGATACAGCAGATGATCATGGCTTTCTCTCATAAAAAATACCTCCTTTTCCACTCATATCGCAGAACAGGAGGAGGCGAATCCGGAGTTCGCCGTTCTTGTCGAGCTATATGAAGCGGGATGCAAAAGACGAACCGTAACGGCAAACCGTTTTCGTCCGCGCGGCAACTCCCCGTCCGCGCGGCACTGGAGGGCAGATTCCCGCCCAACGCACATCTTCTTACTCTTCACCCAAAAATAACCGCACTGCGGCTACTAACCATTATATCCGCACCGGGTTGATTTGTCAAGGGCTTTCCCGAATTTTGGTTTCTCCGCGCCCCGAAATGTTGTAATTTGCCCAAAATTTCCATGATTTTCCAAAAACCGACCGTTTTCGCTCTTGACAAACCAAGAAAAAAGGATTATAATAAAGAAACAAAACAAAAATCAGAAAAAAAGGGAGATGGATCCATGAAATCAACGGGAATGGTCAGAAAAATCGACGAGCTTGGACGCATCGTAATGCCGGCGGAAATCCGTCAGACATTGGGCTTGCAGGTTCGCGACGCGATGGAGATTTTCATCGACGGCGAGCGCATTGTCCTGCAAAAATATCAACCGTCCTGCATCTTCTGTGCTAATGCGGATCATCTTGTATATTTCAACGACAAGCGGATCTGTCCGGAGTGCCTCGCAAAGCTCAAAGAGCTTCATTAAACCACCGATAGGAGAACATCTATCATGAACACCGGCAAACTCAGAACCGCACTCAAAAGCGGACATTTTGACGAACGACTGACCTATATCTACGGAGCGGGCGCGGTTGAAGCACAGAAGGTGCGCTACGAAAAGGCGCTGGACGAATTTGAAAAGCTCTACGGAACCGACCGCGACGCGGATTTCTATTCGGTTGCGGGAAGAAGTGAGCTTTCCGGCAACCACACCGACCATAACCACGGTTGCGTAATCGCCGCGTCCATCGACCTCGACATCATCGCGGTTGCGGCAAAGAGCGAGGGAAATACGATCCGAATCAAAAGCGAAGGGTTCCCGGAGGATGCCGTGGACCTCAACACCTTCCACACGCCTGATCCTGCCAAAGGCGGGCATTCGGACGCGTTGGTCGCTGGCATGGCGGCAGGCTTTCGCAACAACGGCTACGCCGTCGGCGGATTCGACGCGTACACCACTTCCAATGTTCTCAAAGGCTCCGGGATCTCGTCGTCCGCCGCGTTTGAGGATATGGTAGGGAACATTCTCAACCACATTTACAACAATGGAAAAGTCAGCAACGTGGAAATTGCGAAGATCGCGCAGTATGCCGAAAACGTCTTTTTCGGCAAGCCATGTGGTCTGATGGATCAGGTTGCCTGCGCGGTGGGCGGTATCGTCGCCATCGACTTTGCCGATCCGAAAAAACCCGTGATCGAGCAGGTTGATTTTGACATTACGGCGGCGGGATATAACCTTTGCATCGTCAACACAGGTGGAAACCACGCCGACCTGACCGGCGACTACGCCTCGGTTCCCGCGGAGATGAAGGCGGTGGCGGCGACGTTCGGGAAAGCGGTTTTGCGGGATGTGAACGAAGCGGAGTTCCTCGCGAAGATTCCAAAGCTGCGCGAATCGGTCGGCGACCGGGCAATTCTCCGTGCGATCCATTTCTTTGAGGAAAACCGCCGCGTTTCCAAGCAAAAGGCGGCGCTCCGCGCGGGCGATCTCGACGGATTCTTTGAGAACGTGCTTGCTTCGGGACGTTCTTCCTTCTGCTATCTGCAGAATGTTTATACCACCAAGAATCTGACCGAGCAGGGGCTTTCGCTCGCGCTTTGCCTTGCCGAGCGTGTGCTTGCGGGCAAGCGGGCGGCATGGCGCGTCCACGGCGGCGGATTTGCGGGAACGGTGCAGGCGTTCGTGCCGAACAGCGAGGTGGAAACCTTCCGCGCGTGCATGGACGGCGTTTTCGGCAAAGGAGCGTGCATGGTGCTCCGCATTCGTCCTGTCGGCGCCATCAAAGTGTAAGGATATGGGACTTTGCGGGAGGGGCGACCTTTTTCGAAAACGGTCGCCCCTCCCGCAAAGCACGGCAATGATCGAAAAGGAAAACGATAAAAGATGAGATTTCAGAATCCGTTCCAAAACCGGCAAACGAGGTTGATGCTCTTGCTGATCTTCAACACAGCGGTGTTTGCCACACTCTATTTTACCCTGCCGGTGCTGCTGTATTTTCGCTATCTTCCGGTTATTTATCTTGCGGTCGCCGTCGGGCTTTCGCTGTGGTACGTGCTGTATAATAAGGGCTTTTCGCATCGTGTCAAGCCGGAAAATCTGCCCGACAGCATGACCGACGGGGAAAAGCGGGCATGGATCGAGGAGGGCGAGACGCGCTTTCGCAAATCGCGCTGGGCGCTCTTGATCATCATCCCCATCCTGCTTACCTTTCTATTTGATATGCTCTACCTGTTTTTCGGGCAGACCGTGGCGGGGTGGTTCCGATGAGACCGCGGATCTGTTCACTTTATTCGGGGTCAACGGGAAATTCGTTTCTCATCGGTGCCGGAGAGGACTGCATTCTGATCGACGCGGGGAAGAATGCGAAGAAACTCTGCGCGGCAATCCGCGCGTGCGGGTACGAGCCGGAACAGGTGCGGGCGATTTTTGTCACGCATGAGCACAGCGACCACATCAGCGCTCTGCCGACCTTTCTCAAGAAGCATCCGATTCCCGTTCATATCGTGGCGGCAAGCGCCTATAAACTCGAGAACCGCGAGACGGCGGAACCGCTGTTGGTTCGCCATCCGCCCCTCTACCGGGAAACGGTCGGACCCTTCACCGTCAGCTCGTTTTCAACCCCGCATGACAGCAGGGCATCGGTCGGCTACCGCATTGAGATTGCGGACGGAGAAAGCGTTTATCGGGTTGGGTACGCAACCGACGTCGGACACGTGACCGCCGAGATCGAAGCGGGACTTGCGGGATGCCAAGCTGTCATTCTAGAGAGCAACCATGATCCCGAGATGCTGGAAAACGGCAGTTACCCGGAGGATCTGAAGCGGCGCATCCGATCGAACCGGGGGCATCTCTCCAACCCCGCGTGCGCCGCGCTGGCGGCAAAACTCGCGGCAGGCGGTGCCGAGCGGATCATGCTGGCGCACTTGAGTTTGGAAAACAACACCCCGGATACCGCCTATGACGAAACATTTTCCAACATCGCGGACGACAAAACCGTTCTCTGCGTGGCAAGCCCCGAAGAAGTAACGGTTTTGCTGTGAGAAGCAAGAGGAGAGTTTATGCTCAATGTCACGTTGATCGCCGTCGGCAATCTCAAAGAAGGGTATTTGAGAGAGGCATGCGCCGAATATGAAAAAAGGCTCGGCGCCTTCTGTCGGCTCGAGCAGATACAGATTAAAGAAACCAAATTGACGGAACATCCCGGTGCGGGCGAGATCGCGGCGGCGCTGGAGGCGGAAGGGGAAAAGATCCTTGAGGCGATGCCGCCCAGGGCATATCGCATCGCGCTCTGCGTGGAGGGCAGGCAACTGTCGTCCGAAGCGCTTGCCGAAAAGCTCGGGGAGATCGGAACGACCCATGGAGCGGTCGCGCTGGTCATCGGGTCGTCCTACGGGCTTTCTCCGGAGGTCAAATCAGCTTGCGACCTGCGCCTGTCAGTCTCGGCGCTGACCTTTCCGCATCAGCTCATGCGCGTGATCCTGTTGGAGACGCTTTACCGCTCTTTGGGGATTTTGCACGGAACGAAGTACCATAAATAAATATGGCTTTCAGCCTGAAAACGAGCGGGGCTGTAAAAAGTGACTTTTTACAGCCCCAAAAGGACGGGTCAGGCATAGAACTGATGGCATCCGATGGTGAAGAGATAGGGGCGGGTACGCTGGATCCATGTGCTGGTCGCGAGCTTGGGATTCACAAAATAGAGCGCACGATCCGAGATTGAGTACCCCTCCATGCAGAGCTTGGCGGCAATCACCGCGCTGTCAGCCGGCGGGTTGTAGATGGTTCCGAAGGAGACGGGAGAGAACTGCGTGCCGTATTTGCGGTCGAAGATCACGCCCCAAACCGTGTTCGGAAACTCTTTGGACGCCATGCGGTTGTAAACCACATTGCCAACGGCAATCTGACCTTCCATCGGTTCTCCGCGGGCTTCCGAGGAGATGATGCGGGAGAGCCAGTAGACGGTGTCGGGGTCGTAATTTGCCTGGGCGACCGCGGATCGTTCGGTTCGTGTGAGCCGGACTGCCGAGACCGAGGCGTCCCAATCGAGATCAAGCGCAAAGGCAAGCGCCATCGGACGGATCGGGACGTAGAGCGAACCCGCCAGGTTGCGGACCGCGCCAACCGTGTAGAAGTAATGTCCGTTCGCAAGGATGTAAACATCGCCGACGCGAACCGTCATCGAGAGGGCTTTTGAGGAGACGGTTGCGGTTCCGGTCTTTCCGTTCCAGGAGAGATCAGTTACGCCGAAGAGGGAGCAGAAGCGGCGGAGCGGGACATAAGTCACGCCTCCGATGCGGGTGCATTCTCCGTGCAGGACCTCCGAGCTTTCCAGATAGACCGGCGTCGGGATGCCTTCGGGCGGCGATGCGGCGGACGCGCCGAAAACGCCGAGCATCCCCGCGAGCAGACAAAACGCCAACAGCAGACAAACGCGGGACCTGTATTTGGTTTTCATGGTTAACCTCCTTTCATTTGATTGACTCCATTGTAACATGACCGATCCCGAAAAACAACCCACACTTTCCGGCAAAACGGGAAGTGCGCGGAAGCACATCCAAAAGCAAGAAAGGAACCCAAAATGAAGCGATATACCCATCTGATCTGGGATTTCAACGGAACGCTCCTTGACGACGTTCTCCCGGATTTCAACGCGGCAAACCGTCTGCTTGAGCGGCACGGGCTGCCGAAGCTCGCGTCGGTGGAGATATACCGGGAGGCATTCCGATTTCCCGTCATGGACTATTATCGCCGTTTGGGATTTGATTTTTCGGTCACGCCCTATGCGGAGCTGGCGGACGAATGGTGGGATGATTACGGCAAGCGACCGGAAAAAGCGACGCTTTACCCCGAGGTGCCGCGCATCCTGCGAAAGATGCGGGAGCGGGGTGTGCCGCAGATTGTGCTGTCGGCAACCGAGAGAACGGTGCTGATCGGGCAACTGCGGGAATTGGGAATTTCGGATGCGTTCAGCGAAATTCTCGGAGCGGATGATCTCCATGCGCACGGGAAAGCGGCGCTTGCGAGGAGATGGCGGGAGGCAAATCCGAACGCCGTTCCGCTGATGATCGGGGACACCGACCACGACGCGGAAACCGCCAAAGAGATGGGCGCGGACGTCATTTTGCTGACCTGCGGGCATCAATGCCGCGCAACGCTGGAGCGGGCGGAACCTCTCATGATCTGCGAGAAGCCGGGTCAAGTGCCGCTGGATAAACTCTTTCCAGCCGATTGCTTCGCTCCGCGGGGAGAATGAAAAAAAAATTCGGAAAAGACTTGACTGTTGGAAATTTTTGTGATATACTAAAGCAGTATTCGAGATAGATTCCAACTCTGCATCGCCCGATTTTGTCGTAGCGGTTCGGATTTTGTATTTTTTCCGGGTACGAAATTTTAGCAGGAGGTACCCATAGTGAACACCGGTACAGTCAAGTGGTTCAACGCTGAAAAGGGCTACGGCTTCATTTCCAACGACAACGGCGGCGATGATGTGTTTGTCCATTTTTCGGCGATTCAGATCGACGGCTTCAAGACCCTCGCTGAAGGTCAGAAGGTCACGTTCGATACCGAACCCGATCCCAAAAACAGTGCAAAGCTTCGCGCGGTCAATGTGATCCCCGCGTAAGTGGAAACACCGCAAAAAAGAGAACCCCGTTGCGGGTTCTCTTTTTTGCGCCGTGGCGGCATCCGTAGCCGTTGGAGCGGCGGAAAAAGCATCAAAACGCTTTTTCCAAATACACGCTCTTGACTTTTTCCAAACAATATGGTAGAATAAATGCGAAATTTGGTGCGCCGGAGCGCGGAAAGGAGGAACGGTCGTGAAAAACAGGGTGCGTGCGGCAAGTCTGGTGATTCTGATCCTTATGCTGGCGGTGTTTTCGTTGTCGGTGACCGCCGAAGGTGCGGCAAGCGCTGATCTGCGCTATGGGCGCGGCAACGAAACCGACGCGGTTCTGACTGCCGACGCGCTTTTTACGCGGCTTTTTCCCGAGGAGCTTCCGCTGACCGCGGCGGAAACGGCATTTCTGCGGGAACATGACGAGTGGTCGCTCCGATACCGTTCCGAGATCCCGGATTCCGTTGTCGACACGGCGTACGACGGTTCCGCAGGAACGCTTACCGTCACCGTCCTTCCGCATCGTTATACGGCGGAAAACGGAGAAACGGTCGTTTGGATCCCCCAAACCGTCGTCATGGATGACGGGGAACCGGTGACCTTGAAGCCGGTGGGGGATGCGTATTCCGCCGTTTTCGGCGAGATGTGGTATTCCGAGGAATTTGAACTGACCGTCACGTTTGCGTGGCGGGTTGAGCTCCCTGCGATGGTAACCGACGCCTTTTTCGGGGCGCACGCGGTTGCGGAGCGCACGCTCGGAGAGCTTCGCGCCTATGAAACGTTCAAAGTGACGTATGATGAGCAGAAAAACGCCTATGAAGTTTACCTTGCTCAAAAGAGCGCCTATGAACAGCGCAAATCCGCGTATGAAGTGTACTTGTCGGTAAAAGCGGTGTATGACGAAAAGAAAGCGGCATACGACGCCTATATTGCCGAAAAGAAGGACTACGACGAGCGGGTTGCGGCATACGACGAGAACAGTGCCAAGCGGAAGGCTTACGAAAAGGCGCTGACCGCTTACTACGCCTATGAAGCGAAGCGGCAGGAAAATGCGGCGCTTTATGACCGCTATATCGCCTATCAGACAACCATGCAGAGCATCGAAGAGCGCCTGGGGATCATGGAAAGTATGTTTGTCGCGGATAGTAACGGTTGGCAGTTTTACGGCAGTCTGACAGGTGGGACGGTGGATAGCGTTGTTGAAAAACGCTCCGAATTGAAGTCTCTCGGCGTTTCGGGAAAGCTGATCAACGACGCAAAAGCCGCAACCGATGCGTTGCGGGAGCTGTTAGGAGGATATGCCGCAATCAGAAATGCAAGCTATCCAACGGGTTTTGAAAAAACGGCGGCACTGTTTGAATATTACTGCGTCAATTATACCGAGCTCCGAACGCAGACGGCAAAGCTCTTCGACAATATTTATGCCATTTACAGCCACGGAATGGTGCAATCCACCATGGAAAACCACCCGGAAATCAAGTCCCGCGTGCCGCATTTCCGGCAGTTTTTGGCGCAGATGTATGTGCTTAAGAGTTGTTTGAATGACATTGAAACGCTGGATCTCTCGTGGACGCTTCCGTTGGATAGCGAACCGCTTTCCGACATCGTGGAGGAGTCGTTGCTTCTCCACGACGTCAACCGCGCCGATCCCGCAGGCATTACAACGCCGACCGAGGCGGTTGAGATGGATGAGACGCTGTTTCCCGAACCTGTGGAAAAGCCGACCAAGGACTACGTTGAAATGACCGATCCGCGGCTTGCGGGAGAGCCGGAAGCCGTCAAAGATCCCGGAGAGGCGCCCGCGCCGGTTGCCGAGCCGGGAGATGCGCCGACACCGGTCGACCCGCCCGCGGCGGAGCCAACAGCCCCCATGCTGACAGACGCGGAACGTGCGCTGGCGTCAGAATTGGAGAAGGGATCCCTGCCGGAGCGAACGGCAAAGGGCACTTCCGAAACGCTCACCTTGATCCGCCGGGTCAACGCCGAGCGATCGGTCAAAAATCTCAAAACCGTCACCTTTTATGACGCGGATGGGGAAGCGCTTGAAACGCGGTATGTCGAGTACGGCGACGGAATTTCCGACCCGCCCGCTATTTCCGTCCCGGAAGACGGAGCGTATACATACACCTTTCTCGGTTGGGTTCGGTTCGGCAGCGATGACGAGGAACCGATCCGCCTGACCGATATTCGGGAAAACCTGTCCCTTGCCCCGCTTTTTGCCAAGCGTGCAAAGACCTACGCCGTCACATGGTTGGTCGGAGGGCGCACGACCGTGGAGTTCTACGGTTATGGGCAAGTGCCGGTCTGCCCGGTTGACACCGCGCGGGCGAGTACAGCGTCAACCGTTTACACCTTCGTCGGGTGGGATCGGGAGATTCTTCCGGTAACAGCCACCGCAACCTACACGGCGCAGTATGAGACGAGTCCTGCCACCTATCAGATTTTGTGGGATCTCGGGGATCGGACGGTCAGCGTTTGGCTGCCCTACGGCGCAACGCCCGACTTTCAGGGAACGCCGACCCGGGCGGCTGACGACTGTATCTACGAATTCCGCGCATGGGATCATGCCGTCATGCGGGTGACGGGAACCGAAACCTATCGTGCCGAATGGCGCGTTACGCCGTTGGGAGTGGATGCCGGAGGCGCCACGGTGAGTGCGGAACATACCGACGATTCTGTGATTCTTTCCATGCAAGGGGAGACGGTTGACATTGCCGCGGCTTCGGTTTATGCGAGGGATGAAGGAAAAACGCTTCGTTTGCGGCGGGGCGAGTTGGAGATCAGTTTGACGCCCGCGGAGCTGGAGCAGCTTTCCTCCGCGTTCTGTACAGGCGTAGAGCTGTCCGTTGAACCTGCCGACAGCGAGGAGGGAACCTTTTTCCGTATTCGTTGCAGCAACAGCCTCGGGCGGGAATTGACCACAGGAATGCTCTTTACCGTCACCGTCCGTTATCCTGCGGCGGAGGGGCTCTACCCCGTTGCGTACCGCATCGGTGAGGCAAACGGGAAGGAACTCCGCACCGAGTTGGCGCTTGCACGGTATGCGGGCGGTCGGGCAACCTTCACTGCGCGGGAAGGGGAAAGGATTCTCTGCCGGCCGGAATACCTTCTGCAATACACCGATGAGAGCGATCTTTGCAACCCCACTCTGCTTGCCGCCTACGCGGAAAAGGGCGCGGAAATCTCGCTGGAGACTGACTGTGCTTACGGATATGAAGTTTCCGGGGCGACATTGGTCTACGCAGACGGGAGACGCGAAGAGGTCGGAGCTACCTTTCTTATGCCCGCCGAGCGGGTGCAGGTGTTGCTGCACGTCACGCAGATCACCTATCATATCACATTCGTCGCAAACGGGAAAATCATCTCCGAGCAGGATCTTTTCTTCGGAGACGAGGTCGAGATCCCCGCGGATCCCGAACGTTCCGACGACCAATCATACCGCTATCTTTTCACAGGCTGGTCGCCGGTTGTTACCCGCGCCACCGGGACGCGCCGCAACCAGACCTACACGGCAACCTTCTCCAAAACGCCGCTGTCAGCCGGGGAGATCCGGGTTCACACGTGGGGCTTCTTCCGCACGCCGCTGTTTTTCGGGTTGGTTGCGGGAACGGTGGCATTGATCACAGGAACGGTGCTGTTCCTCTTCCGAAAGAAAATTTTCCGAAAAAACAAGAGCAGAACCGCCGCGCCACCCAAAGAGGAACCGAAAGCGTAAAGATGTCCGCCGCGTTGCGCGGCGGACATGAAAATTTGCATAGCGTGTATGGGAAAATGACCCAAAAAGTTATAAAATAGACTCCCAAAGCGGATCCTCTTCGTAAACCCTGTCTCTGTCTGTCGACGGGATCACGAGACGGCGGCATGAAAGCAGAATCTGCCCCCGTTCAAACCGATCGGGCAAGGGCAAACCTCCATAGCGGCGGTCGCCGATCACGGCGTGACCGCGCGACGCGAACTGAACGCGGATCTGATGCGTCCTGCCCGTGATCGGTTCCGCATCAACCAGTGATACTCGCCCAAGGTCGGGCAAGTCAAGTATGCGCTCCACGCGGTATCGCAAAATCGCCTCTTTCACGCCGCGTCGCTCCCGCCGAACCGGGTAGACCTTGTTGTGCGAGCGGTCGTAGTAAAGCAGATCGCGCAGTTCTCCCTCGGGAGCGTCAAGCTTACCGGCAACGGCAGCAACATAGACTTTCCCGAGCCGATGGGCGGCAACGGTGGCGGAGAGCGCCGCGGCGGCGGACGGCGTTTTCGCAAAAACGGTCAACCCGCTCACCTCGCGATCCAATCGGTGGATTACGCCGGCATACCCGTTGTTTTGGGCGGCAAGCAGATCCGGCAATCCCTTGCCGCCATCCGGTTCGCAAAGGACGCCCGCCGGCTTGCGAACGATCCAATAATCCTTGTTTTCAAACAGAATTTCCAAAGCAGAATCCTTTCCCGAATCAGGAGTTTTTATGACAACCGATCTTTTCAATCAAGCCCTTTTGCAAAGCGCGTGCCGCGACATGACCGACCTTTCGGTGTTTGCCTACGACTGTTGTGATTCCACAAATGCGAGAGCCAAAGAGTGGCTGCTCGCGGGTAACCGGGGTGTGGCACTGTTTGCGGCGGCGGAGCAGACCGCTGGCAGGGGACGGCGCGGGCGCGGGTTTTATTCGCCTGCCGGAAGCGGCGTTTATTTTTCGCTGGCATATACGCCGAATGAACCTCTTTCATCGGTTGTCGGGGTCACCTGCGCGGCGGCGGTTGCCGTCATGCGGGCAATCCGATCCTGCACAGGCAGGCAAGCCGCCATCAAATGGGTCAACGACCTCCTTTTGGACGAAAAAAAGATCTGCGGAATCCTTGCGGAGGCGGTTACAACCGGGCAAACGACCGGCACGGTCATCGGCATCGGGATCAACCTGCATCCGGCAACCTTCCCATCCGAGCTTGCCGACATTGCGGGAAGCATCGGCGACCGAGAAACGCCGCGCACCGTGCTCGTGGCGGAGGCGGTACGGCAACTCTTGCCCTACCTGCGCGACCCGGAAAAGCGGGATTGGCTTGCGGACTATCGCGCCCATTCCTGCGTGATCGGGCGGCAAATCACCTTGACCCGCGGGGAAGAAACCGTTGCCGCCGTTGCCGTCGGGATCGACGAGGACGGTGGGCTGAACGTTCGTACCGAGCAGGGGGTTGAGACGCTCAAAACGGGGGAGATCACGCTTCGCCTGCGCTGAAATTTGCTGTGCGTGTTATCAAAAAGCGCTTTTTTGGCGGATAAAAACGGGGTCTGCACCGGGCAGACCCCTCATTTTTATTCTTTCACAAATTCGCGGTAGATCGCGTTGGTGGCGGCATTGAGATCATCCTCTTCAATGCCGATGATGATGTTTAGCTCGCTGGATCCCTGGTCGATCATACGGATGTTGATGCCCGCGCTCGCAATCGCGTCAAACACACGGGCGGCAGTTCCTTTGGATTTGACCATCCCACGCCCCACAACGGCGAGCAACGCCATTCCGTCCTCCACAACGATGCTGTCAGGATGAACCGAGCGGCTGATGGCGGCAAGCACGCGTTCGCGGTGATCGTCGAGCATGGAGGTGTTCACCACAACGCTCATGGTGTCAACGCCAGAAGGCAGATGCTCGAAGGAGATGCCATAGTCCTCCAAAACCTCCAGAACGCGCCGACCGAACCCGATTTCCGCGTTCATCATATCCTTCTCGATCGTGATAACCGAAAGACCCTTCTTTCCGGCGATGCCGGTAATCACGGCGTCGGAGTCGTATTCGCCGGTTGCCGAAACGATCATGGTTCCCGGGGCAGCGGGATCGTTGGTGTTGCGGATGTTGATCGGGATGCCCGCGTTGCGAACCGGGAAAATCGCGTCCTCATGGAGAACCGTTGCGCCCATGTAGGAAAGCTCGCGAAGCTCGCGGTAGGTCACCGTACGGATCGGGCGGGGGTTCTTCACGATGCGCGGGTCAGCCATCAGGCATCCCGAAACGTCGGTCCAGTTTTCATAGACCGATGCTTCCGCGGCGCGTGCGACAATCGAACCGGTCACATCCGAGCCTCCGCGGCTGAAGGTTTTGATGGTGCCGTTGGGCATGGCTCCGTAAAACCCGGGGATCACGGCGTAGGGGCGCGTGGCAAGCTCTTCCCGCATCGCGGCGTTGGTTTTTTCGTCGTCAAACGAACCGTTTTCGCGGAAAAAGATCACCGATTCCGCGTCGATGAAGGAAAAGCCGAGGTATTTTGCAAGAATCAGCGAGTTGAGATATTCCCCGCGGCTGGCGGCATAGTCACGACCCGAATGGTGGAGGATTGCGTTTTTGATGTAATCCAGTTCGCCGCCGATGTCAAAGGAAAGCCCGAGATCGCGGATGATGCTGTTGTAGCGCTCGGCAATCCGCGCAAACTGCTCGGAAATATCCTCGTGGTTGCGTACCAATTCGTAGCATTGATAGAGCATATCGGTCACTTTTGTGTCCGAGGAATCGCGCTTTCCGGGAGCCGACGCCACCACATAGCGGCGACCCGGATCCGCTTTCACAATCGCGGCAACGCGGCGAAAATGCTCTGCATCCGCCAGCGATGACCCGCCGAATTTCACAACTTTGATGTTCATATATCCGTATCCTTTCCAAACGATTGTCTACCCATTATTATATGTTTGTTTTCGCGGTTTGTCAAGCACCAAAGCGAAAAAACGGCAAAAGCGACGAAGAATTGACGAAAAAGCGAAAAAAAGATGACATTTTGCTTGCAAAAACGCGCGTGACGGCGTATAATAGAGGGGAAGAATCGGATTCGACAGATCGCGCGACGGATGATTTTAAGAAATTGGCGGTGCCGTTCGCAAAAGCGCGGACGGAGGAAAGGAGTCTTGAATGAAGGGGAGCAATTCATTTCGCCGCATGAGCGGCGTTCTGATGCATGTTTCCTCGCTTTGGGGAGAATATTCGGAGGGAGCGCTCGGCAAGGCGGCGCGGGAGTGGATTGACTTTCTCTTCGAGGGCGGTTTTCGGGCTTGGCAGGTTCTGCCCTTTTGCCTGCCGGACGATTGTAACTCGCCGTATAAATCCACAGGCGCGTTCAGCCTCAACCCCGCCTTCATCGACCTGCCGACGCTGTTTGAGCAGGGACTTCTGACGAAAGAGGAGCTGGACGGCGCACGGCAAGCGTCGCCCTACGCCTGTGAGTTTGAACGGTTGAACCGGGAACGGTTTGACCTGCTTCGCCGCGCGGCCGCACGCCTGACCGACTGCAAACCGATGGAGCAATTCTTGAAAGCGCATCCGCAGACCGACGCGTTTTGCCGCTTTATGGCGCTCAAGGAAGCGAACGGCAACCGCGAATGGGGAGCGTGGACAACCGACCGCCCAGACCCCGACACCTTGCGCACATGGCAGTTTACGCAATATGAATGCTACCGTCAATGGCAGGCGATCCATGACTACGCAAGTGGAAAAGGCATTTCCGTCATCGGAGACATCCCGATTTACGTCGCGTACGACAGCGCCGACGTTTGGGCAAACCGATCCCTGTTTCAGTTGGATGAACGGCTTCGCCCGACCGCCGTGGCGGGCGTCCCGCCCGATTATTTCTGTGCGGATGGGCAGCTTTGGGGCAATCCGCTCTACGATTGGGATGCCATGAAGCGGGACAGTTACGCATGGTGGCGGGAGAGAATGCGATTCATGATGGAACTGTTTGACGGTGTTCGCATCGACCATTTCCGTGGGTTTGAATCCTATTATCGCATTCCCGCCGGAGAGACCACGGCGAGAAACGGGAAATGGGTCAAGGGACCGGATATGGACCTGATCCGCGCGATTCGCCCGGAATGCCGGGGGAAGATTGTGATCGCGGAGGATCTCGGCGTTATCACCGAGGAGGTTCGCCGGTTGGTGGAAAAGAGCGGCTTCGCCGGGATGCGGGTTCTGCAATTCGGCTTTTTGGGCGACGAAAACTCGCCGCATCTGCCGCATCAGTACGACCACCATTGTGTTGCCTATACGGGAACGCACGATAACAACACCCTGCTCGGCTATGTTTGGGATCTCGATCCGGGCACCCGTGCGCGGCTGCTGGAATACTGCGGTTTCAGCGGAACCGATTGGGATCGCGCCTACCCGGACATCCTGCGCACCATGTTTGCCAGCCGCGCGGGTTTGCTGATTCTCCCGGTTCAGGATCTGCTGCTCTACGGAAGCGATACGCGCCTCAACGTTCCGGGGCGGAGTCATGGAAACTGGTCGTATCGGCTTGTAAAGGAACAGTTGAACAGGGTCAACCTTGCACGATTCCGCAGATGGAATTCTCTCTACGGCAGAGTGTGAGGCTTTCGGCGCGGAGAAGACTTGAGCGTTGCGCATTGGCTGTATACGATTCTGTTGCGTTTAACAGTGGCTTTTCTTCTACACGAAATTCAATATATGAAACAGCCGGGAAGATTCGCTTTCTTCCCGGCTGTTCGCATAATCCCTTACTGCCCTTGAGCAAATTCTTGGAGGGAGAGGGGGTGCCGGGGGAGAGGGGACTTTCTTGAAAGAAAGTCCCCTC
>CAKJZF010000124.1 GCA_918290775.1 Clostridiales bacterium
CCCTTTTCTTGCAAGAAAAGGGGCGCTCCCCCTCTCCAAGGTCTCCCTCCCTCTCTCATCCCAACCGATCTCCGGGCTTGAGTTTTCTGCCGTTGATGAAGGCGGCGGCGGTCATCCGCGACTTGCCCTCGGGAACAAGCTCCAAAAGGCGCAGGGAGCCGGATCCGCAAGCGACGGTCACGGCGCCGTCGGAAAGGGACGTGACGGTTCCGGCGGGGGCGGACGGTGCGGAGCTTGCAACCTCGGAACGAACGATTTTGAGCAGTTTCCCGTCCGGCAGGCGCGTGAACGCCAATGGAACGGGGGAAAGCGCACGGATGCGGTTGTGAACCGCGGACGCAGGTTGCGAAAAATCGAGCAGGCAGTCGCCCTTCTCGATCTTTGCGGCATAGGTTGCCATCGTTCCGTCCTGCGGAATCCGAACCAACGTTCCTGCGCGGATCGCGCGGATCGTCTCCGACAGAACCGACGCACCGACCTCGCCCATGCGATCATGAACGTCCTCCAGATTGTCGTTCGGAGCGATCGGGACAACGCCTTGCAGAAGGATGTCGCCCGTGTCCAGCCCCGCGTCCATCATCATGGTGGTGACGCCGGTTTGGGGCTGACCGTCCATGATCGCGCGCTGCATCGGCGCGGCGCCGCGATAGAGCGGCAGGAGCGACGCATGAACGTTGACGCAGCCGTACCGCGGGTAGTCGAGAACATAGGCGGGCAGGATTTTGCCGTACGCCGTAACCACGATCAGATCGGGGTCGATCGAGGCGAGCGTTTGCGCGAAGGCGCCGTCCTTCAGCGTTGCGGGCTGATAGACGGGAATACCGCGGTCGGCAGCATAGACCTTGACCGGCGGCGGCGTTAAAACGTAGCCGCGCCCCTTGGGTTGATCCGGCTGCGTCACGACGGCAACCACGTCCTCGCCCGCCTCAACCATCGCGCGGAGCGAATACAGCGCAAAATCGGGCGTTCCCATAAACAAAATCTTCATTCCAAAACCGCGGAGAACGCGCCGAACAGCCGTTCTCCGTCATCCTTTCCCGTGTTGGTTTGCCGGCGGTTATTTTTTCTCCAGCCGGTCGATGAAGAGCTTCCCGTCGAGATGGTCAAGCTCATGACAGAGCGCACGGGCAAGCAGGTCGCTCCCCGTAACGTCAAATTCCTCGCCGCGGCGGTTGAGCGCACGAACGGTTACATGAGCGGGACGAACGGTGATTCCCCACTGCCCCGGAAGCGAAAGGCAGCCCTCCTCCTCGCGCTGTTCGCCCGCGTAGGCGATGATGCGCGGGTTGATCAGCTCGATCGGATGCCCTTCCTCCACCTCAACCACGACGATGCGGCGCAAAACGCCTACCTGCGGAGCGGCAAGACCGCATCCTTCGGCGGCGTGCATGGTCTCGATCATGTCGTCGAGAAGGGTCAGCGTCCGGGGCGTGATGTTGTCAACGGGGCGGCAGACGCGGCGAAGCGTGTCGTCGCCGTATTTGATGATGTTGAGTTTTGCCATAAAGATTCCTTTCTTTCAAATCCCGTTGGGGTTGAAATCCACAACCGCGCGAACCTTTTTTTCGGTTCCGGCGGCGGCGCGGAAGATCAGCTCCGAGAGAACTTGGTTGAGCGTGTCGGTGACGCGGCACTTGATGATGACGCGCATCCGGCAGCGGTTATCCACGCGATAGACCGGCGCTTCAAACGGCCCGTAGACCAAAAGCGGTTCATGGGGCATATACTGCTCGCGCAGCGGCGGCAAGTCCTCCATGACGCGCGTCGCCGTCCGCACCAGCAGATCCTCGGATTCGCAGCTCATCGTGATCATGGCGATGTCGCAGAATGGCGGGAAACAGAGCAGTTTGCGCAACTGCATCTCGCGGCGGAAGAACCCTTCGTAATCCTGCTCGCAGGCGAGACGGATGATGTCATGATCCGGGCTCATGGTCTGAATGATGGCAAGCCCGCGCCGATCGCGCCGACCCGCACGCCCGATAACCTGCGTCAGCATGGCGAAGGTTTGCTCGCCCGCGCGGTAATCGTCGATATAAAGCGACGTGTCGGCTTGCAGAACGCCGACGAGCGTCACGTCGGGAAAGTCGTGCCCTTTTGTGACCATCTGCGTTCCGAGCAGGATGTCCGCCTCATGGCGGCGAAACTTGCCCAGCATGGTCTCAAAGGCGTGCTTGGTTGTGGTGGTGTCCGCGTCCATACGCAGGATCCGCGCGGTCGGAAAGAGCGTTTTCAGCTCCTCCTCGGCGTGTTGCGTTCCGTAGCCGATGTGCGCCAGATGTTCCCCGCCGCATTTGGGGCAGACCTTGGGCAAGGGGTGGCTCGTCCCGCACCAATGACACCGCATCTGCCCCGCTTTATACGACCACGGATAGGTGTGATAGGTCATTGCCACCGAGCAGTTCGGGCAGGTGATCGGCTCGCCGCAGGAGCGGCAGGTGATGGTTCGGTTGTAGCCCCGGCGGTTGAGAAACAGGATCGACTGTTCGCCTTTTTTGAGGGTCTCCGAGATCGCGTCCGCCAGTCGCGCACTGATCACCGAATTGTTGCCGCTTTTTGCCTCCTCGCGCAGATCGACGATCTCGGTCTGCGGCAGAACGGCGGATCCGTACCGCTGCGTCAGCCGAATCTCGGTGTAGATCCCGCGACGCGCCCGATCCATCGTCTCCACCAGCGGCGTTGCGCTGGCAAGCACCATCATGGCGCTGTGATAGGCGCACCGGCGACGCGCGATCTCCCGCGCGTGGTAGCGCGGGTCGCGGTCGGATTTATAGGTGTGTTCCTGCTCCTCGTCGAGGATGATCGCGCCGAGGTTGACCACCGGGGCGAACACCGCGGAGCGCGTTCCGATCACAACCGTCGCCTCCCCGCGGCGGATGCGGCAGTACGCGTCGTACCGCTCGCCGGCGGAAAGCCCCGAATGCATCACGGCAACGCGGCTTCCGTACCGTGCGCAGAAAATGGCGACCGACTGCGGCGTCAGCGCGATTTCGGGCAGAAGAAGAATGACCGACCTGCCATGGTCGAGCATCCGGTCGATCAGCGCGGTAATCACGCGCGTTTTGCCGCTCCCGGTCACACCGTAGAGCAGCGCCGCGCGAGGCTCGCCCGTGTCCATCAGGTCGGAAAGGGTTTGTGCCGCCGCCGTCTGCTCCTCGTTGAGCGTCAGCGGCGTTCTCCCCTCCGCGGGAATATCGGTATAGGGGTTGCGCACGGTGCGGTACTCCGACCATGCGATCAGCCCGGCTTTTTCCAGCGTTTTCAGAACGTTCGCCGTGACGTTTGCCCGGGCAGTCAGCTCGGCGGTGTTCATGGGTGCGCCTTCCTCGATCATGGCGGCAAGCACCTGCGTTTGCTGTCGGGAAGTTGCCTTTTTGCCGAGACATTCCTTCCCCTCGGCAAGCACGCGGGCAGTCTCGGGATCCACGCAAAGCTCCCATCTCCGCTCCGCCGCGCCCTCTTTCGCCTCGATCAGAACCGTGCGCTTTTCGATCAGTCCCTTTGCCGAAAACCGCCGCAAGGACGCCTCCACGCGAATATCGAACCGCTTCCGCAGAACCGCCGTTGACGTTTCCCCATGCTCGGCGAGAAAATCATAGAGCGCGGCGTCGGTCTCCATGCGGCTCTCGGCGGGGCGTTTCGCCCCCGGCGCGAGCGAGATATACTCGGACAGGCGCGAGAACGCCGCCACCGGCATCATAGCCCGGATCGCCGACTCGGTGTCCGCCATGAGCTTCAGGCGCATATAGTCGCAGAGTTTTCTCTGCTCCTCGTCCAGCGAGATGACCTCAGGGTAGAGCGAACGGATGAACTTATGCTCCTCGTAGAGCGAATGATCCCGCACTTCCATGACCACACCCGTACAGAGTCGGTTGCGGATGCCGAACGGGACGGTGACGAACCGCCCGGGGTAAACCGCCTCGCCCATCTCGGGCGGGATGGCATAGTCGTAGGTTCCGTCCTCCGAGAAGCGGTTGCCGAACACGCAGACGCCCGCGATCGGAAAGGGTTGCTTTTTGGGTTGTTTTTCCGTAGTCACCGTCGCCGGTTATTCCGCTTTGGCGGCAGACGCTTCCGCCGCGGCATTGTCGGAAATCTCCTCCCCGGTCACGTCCCCCGCTTGCTCATCAATCACAAACTCGCCGCGATAGATGCGGCTGATGGCAACTTTGACAGCCTTTTCGTCGCGCAGTTCGCGGTCGATCATGGTGTTGATCGGGCGGTCGGTCTCCTTGTTGCCGGTTTGCGAGCGCTCGGCGGCTTCGTGCTGGCGAACGTACTCGTCGGTAACCAGCCGTGCGCACTTCGCGGTTGCGAGCGCAAGCTCATAGCGGTTGTACTTGTTTTGCGTCAGTTCTTCGATGGTTGGGTGCAGCATGGTGTTTTCTCCTTTTCGGGTGTATCTGTGAAATCAATTTTTTCCAAACTTGGTTCAGCCGGCAAAATATTCGGCTTGCGCTTCGGGATGGCGGCGGATCGCGCGGCACTCGGCGCGGACAATGGCGCGGATGTCCTCGGCGCAATCGTCCGCCCCGCCTTCGCGGTTGACAACCACGTAATCGTAGAACGGGAGATATTTCAGCTCCTCCCGCGTTCGTTCGAGCCGTGCGCGGATCTTTTCCTCGGTCTCGGTTCCCCGCCCGCGGAGCCGCGCTTCCTGAACGGCAAACGACGGCGGCAGAAGCATGATCAGAACCGCTTCGGGATAGAGCTTTTTGACGTTCATCGCGCCCTCCACCTCAATCTCAAGGATCAGGTTGCGCCCGGACGCCAAAACCGCCTCGGCTTCCTTTTTCGGGGTCCCGTAGTAGTTTCCGCAATACTCGGTATACTCCAGCATTTCTCCCCCCGCGATGCGGCGTTCAAACTCCTCGCGGGTGATGTACCAATAGGTTTTCCCGTTTTGCTCTCCGGGACGCGGGGCGCGCGTGGTTGCGGAGACCGAATACGCATAGTCGGGCGACTCGAGCAGCCGCGCGTTCACCGTTCCCTTTCCGCTTCCGGCAGGACCGGAGACCACGATCAGCAGACCTTTTTCCACGGGGTCATTCCTCCTCTTCACCGTCGTCCTCGCCGTCGTCGGTGTCGTCGAGGCGGTTGGCGATGGTTTCGGTTTGAATCGCGGAGAGGATCACATGGTCGGAATCGGTGATGATGACCGACCGCGTGCGCCGCCCGCAGGTGACGTCGATGGCTCTGCCGTCGTCCTTGGAATCCTGAATCAGCCGTTTGACCGGCGCGGAATCGGGGTTTGCGAGCGCGACCACCCGCTCCGCCGAGACCATGTTTCCAAACCCTACATTGATGAATTTCATACCTTTGACTTCCTTTGCTTCAACGTTTTCCTGTTTCGCGCGGGGTCACTCCAAATTTTGGATCTGCTCGCGCATTTTTTCAAATTCGTGCTTGGTCTCCACAACAAGCGCGGCAATCGCCGCGTCGTTGCACTTCGACCCCGTCGTGTTGATTTCCCGGTTCATCTCCTGCAAGAGAAAATCCAACTTCCGACCAACCGGTTCCCGCCCGGCGAGAATGGTCTCCATGGCACCGAAATGCGTCCGCAGACGAACCAACTCCTCGTCCACGGCGACCCGGTCGGCAAATATCGCCACCTCGGTCAGCAACCGGCTTTCGTCCGGGGTCACGCGGTTGTCCGCCAGCGCCTCGCGCACCTTCTCGGCAAGCCGCTCGCGGTAATGCACCACGCTCTCGCGCGACAAATCTTCAATCTGTTCCACATACCCGCGCACGGTCGCCAGCTTTTCTCGCAGATCCTTCTCCATGCTCTGCCCCTCGCGCTCCCGCGCCGCCAAATGCGCGTCGGTCGCCTCGGCAAGAACCGCTTCCAGATCCGCCCAGTCCGCGTCCGCGTCGACCTGCGGCGCGGCGGTGCTGAACAGCGCGGCGTTCTTCGCAACGTTCATCACGGTAATGTCGTCCGGCAGTCCGTATTCGTCGCGCATCCGGCGGAGCGCCCGAAGATACCCCTCGAGGTACGCCGTATCCAACCGAACCTCGGTCGCCTCGCCGCCGACCCGCTCGATCGTGACCGAAACGTCAACCTTGCCGCGCGAGATCCCGCGGCTCTGCAAATACGGCTTGACACGCTCTTCCAAATACGCGAACGCCCTGCCGATGCGGACGTTGCAATCAAAAAACCGCCCGTTGACCGACTTGATCTCCACCGTGATGTCCTTGCCGCCGCGCACCGCGCGGGCACGCCCGAACCCCGTCATGCTCCGTATCATTCGCCACCTCGTCTCCCGTGTCGCCGCACGGATTCCGCTCTCGCGGGCGCACGCGAAGTTTATACAGAGTATATTATACCATATCTTCGGCGGTTTGTCAAGGGCAATACCGCACAATTCTGATGGTCCATCCGCGCCGCAGATGTTTCGTCAGATCAACCAAAATGACGCCGCCGATATGGGCGCATCGGCAAGGATTTTGGGTGCAATATGACGGAACAGATGCAAGCGCAGGGATCATCAAGGCATATGCCGTGAATTGTGCGGTATTGCCCAAAGAAAAACCGCTCGAACGTTGCGTCGTGCGCGGCGGCACCGGTTGTGGGGCAATCTGCCGCACAAGCGAAACGCCGTCTGACGGTGTCGGAAAACCGTGAAAACCGACCATTTTTATCATGCGTATACGCAAAAATCGCGTTTTTCGGTTTTGCTGACGGTTGTTTTTTTGAAAATTTGCAGCGCGTATATGCGAAATTCGGTGTTTTTCCGTTTCCATTAAGCAGGTATTCAACGGCAGCGTCCGCGCTCCCAAATCGGTTTTTTTCAAAAAAACAAAGTTTTTTTGAAAAAAAGCGTTGCAAAAAAGGCGGTTTTGGTGTATGATAGATGCTGAATCGGGATCGGTTTGTCCGACCCCCAATGACAAAAAGCGCGGCGGCAGCCGCGGGGGAGAAAACGCATGGACGAGCGCACCGCACCATTACAAACACCAACGCCCGAGGAAATTCCCGTCGGGCATGGCGGCGTTCTGCGCGTCCTTCGCACCGACCGCTTCAAGGCGGGGCAGCTCTCGGTGGTAACCGTCCTGCCGATCACGCGCGAACACGCCGTCATGGCTCCGCTGATGCTCTCGGTTCTGCGGCGCGGAACCGAGCGGTTCCCGTCGCTTGCCGACATCAACCGCCGCCTCGACGACCTCTACGGCTCCTCGCTTTGGGTGCAATGCTCCTATCGCGGCGACCGGATGACGATCGGCTTCGGCATGGATCTGCTCGACAGCTCCTACCTGCCCGAGCCGATGGATCTGACGGCGGGCGTTCTTGAAATTCTCGATCAGATCCTCTTCCATCCTCTGCTCGACGAGAACGGAATGCTGCTTGAAAAATACGTTTCGCAGGAGAAAAAGCTCCAATGTGATGAAATCCGTGCGCTTCAGAATGTCCCGGCGCAGTACGCCGCGGCGCACGCCCGCCGGCTGTTTTACAGCGGCACACCCGCCGGAATCCCGCTCTACGGAACCGAAGAGGAAGTCCGCGCGGTCACGCCGGAAGCGCTCACCGCCTACTGGAGAGCATGGCGGAAGAACGCGGTTCCCGTCGGCTTTTACATCGGCGGCGCCGACCCGCGGTCGATCGCCGACGCGCTCGGTCGGATGTTTCGCCGGGAGGAGAACGCGGAAGCGCGTCCGCTTTGCGGGCTTTCCGACCTGCCTTTGGTCGTTTCCGCGGCGAACGTCCGGCGTGCGGAAGAGGAACTCCCGGTTGGGCAGGGGCATCTGATTCTCGGGTTCCGCACGGGCGGGGTCGGCGTCGGGCATCCCGACTATGCCGCAACGGTGGTGATGACCGAGCTGCTTGGGCTGTCGCCGGTTTCCCTGCTGTTCATGAACGTGCGCGAACGGTTGAGTCTCTGCTATTCGATCTCCGCCGGCTACGACGCGTTCCGCGCCGCGCTGTTCGTCTCCTGCAGTCTCTCGTCGAAAAACCGCGACGTCGCGGAGCGGGAGATTCTTTCGCAGGTGGAGGCGATGCGGGAGGGACGCTTTTCCGAGAAAGATTTGGACGCCGCTCGAAAATCCGTGATCGGATCCTACCGCCAACTGGAGGATCGCCCCGCGTCGCTCGAATCGTTTTGGTTCGGCAGGGCGCTGGCAGGCGTTTCGGAATCCCCCGCCGACTGCCGGGAGCGGTTCGCCGCCGTCACGCGCGACGATCTGATTGCCGCCGCCCGCCGTCTCTCGCTCGACACGGTCTATTTCCTGCGCGGTACCGCGCCTGAGGAGGTTCCCGATGAAACCGACTTTGTTTGAATCCGCGCTCCTGCGGGAACGCTATTGGTCGGTCACCCACCAAAGCGGACTGCGCGTGTTCGTGTTCCCAAAGAAAATGACCTCGGCGTATGCCGTTCTGGCAACCGCCTACGGGTCGCTTGACGTCTCTTTCCGCACCGCCGACCGCGCGGATTTTACCACCGTCCCCGACGGCGTTGCCCACTATCTGGAGCATAAACTTTTCGATAACCCCGACGGCACCGACGCCTTCACCCGCTTTTCCGCACTGGGCGCCGACGCCAACGCCTACACCGACTATACCAAAACCGCTTACCTGTTCAGCACCTCGTCCCGCTTCGACGAGTCGCTCGCCGAGCTGTTGCGGTTTGTGACTTCCCCCTATTTCACACCCGCCACCGTAGCGAAGGAACAGGGCATCATTGCCGAGGAAATCCGGATGTACCGCGACAATCCTTCCGACCGCTGTTTGCAAAATCTGCTCGAAGGACTTTACCAAACGCACCCCGTCCGGCGAAGCATCTGCGGGAGCGAACAGTCGATCGCGCGGATCACCGCCGACCTGCTCTATGAATGCTACAACACCTTCTACCAGCCGTCCAACATGATCCTCTGCGTTTGCGGCGACGTCTCGCCCGAGCGCGTGCTGGAAACGGTGGATCGCGTCCTGCCCGCCCCGTCCGCGCCGCGCACCGTCATCCGGGCGCCGATCTGCGAGCCTGACGACGTTGCCGCCGCGTACAAAGAGGAGACCATGCCGGTGGCGAAACCGCTCTTCTACCTCGCAACCAAGGACACGGTGATCCCCGCCGACGCGCACGAACGCCTGCGGCGCGACGCGGCAATGACGGTTCTCTCGGAGGTTCTGTTTTCCCGTTCGTCCCCGTTCTTCAGCCGGCTGTTTGAAGAGGGACTGCTGACAACCTCCTATTCTAACGGCTATTCGGGAACCGACAGCTTCGCCTTTCACAGCGTTTGCGGAGAGAGTGACAATCCGCTCGCGGTGCGGGACCGGCTGTTGGCGTATGTGGATGAGATCCGGAGCCGGGGAATCCCCGAAGCCGATTTTCTCCGCGCCCGCCGCGGTCTGATCGCCGATCAGATCCGCGCCTATGACTCCACCGAGGAGATCTGCACCAATCTGCTCTCCTTCGCGCTTGAGGGCGTTGACCTCTTCTCCTATCCCGGTCTGCTCTCATCGGTCACCGTCCCCGATTGCGAACGCCTTCTGAACGAGGTGTTCCGCCCCGACCGAACGTGCCTCTCAGTCATCCGCCCGACCGCTGCCCAAGGGAAAACTTTTTGAAAAAAGTTTTCCCTTGGAACCCTTTCAAAAACTTTTAACGCTGTCTGTGCCCTACTTTTCTTGAAAGTAAAAGAGCTTTTCCTGCGGAAAAGCAGGCAAAAGAACTTTTACGCTGTCTGTGCG
>CAKJZF010000125.1 GCA_918290775.1 Clostridiales bacterium
GGGGGGGAACGGTGATGCGGATGGCGTTTCCGTAGGACCGGAGCAGACACGGCTCGGTTCGGAACCGACCTTCATTCCGGATTCCACCGCCTCCGTAGGCTTCGTCATCCGAATTGAACACTTCTTCATAGATGCCCGCGTCGGGAACGGCGAGCAGGAACCCGTCGCGGCGGATGGGCACAAAATTGAGCAAAACGATCAGCTCGTTGCCCTTGGCGTCCTTGCGACGGTAGGAATAGATACTCTGCGCGGCATTGTCGGCGTCGATCCATTCAAAGCCGGTCAGCCATTCTCCGTCCCGCTGCCAAAGGGCGGGGGAGTTGAGATAAAACCGGTTGAGCGCGGAGACGTAGGCTTGAAACTTTGCGTGCATCGGATAGTCGAGCAGGAACCATTCCACCGCGCCGGCGTAATCCCATTCGCGGAACTGCCCGATCTCACAGCCCATGAAGAGGAGCTTTTTCCCGGGTTGCGTCATCATGTAAGCGAGGAAGAGGCGCGTGCCGGCGAACTTTTGCTCATAGGCTCCGGGAGCGCGGTCGAGAAGCGATTTCTTTCCGTGAACCACCTCGTCGTGGGAGACGGGGAGAATGAACCGCTCCGAATAGGCATAAGTGATGGGGAAGGTCAGGCGGTTGTGGTGATCGCACCGCCAAAGCGGGTCCTCGGAATGGTAAGAGAGACTGTCGTTCATCCAGCCCATGTTCCATTTGAGGGTGAATCCCAAGCCGTCGTCGCCGAAGTGCGTGATGTTTGCCCAAGCCGTGGATTCCTCGGCAATGGTCAGAACGTCTGGATGCGTGCGGCAGAGGCAGGCGTTGAATTTTTGGAAGAAGGCGATCGCCTCGAGGCAACGGTTGTCCCCGTAAACATTGGGGATCCATTCGCCGGGCTTTTTATCGTAGTCGAGATAGAGCATAGAGGCAACCGCGTCCACGCGAAGCCCGTCGATATGATAGGTTTCGACCCAGAACATGGCGTTTGAGATTAAGAAGCTCTGCACCTCTTCGCGCCCGACGTCAAACCGCCGGGTGCCCCAGCCGCGGTGCTCCATGCGGTCTGCTCCCTGATATTCATAGAGCGGCTGACCGTCAAACTCAAACAGCCCGTGCGCGTCCTTCGGGAAATGCGCGGGAACCCAATCGAGAATCACGCCGATGCCCGCTTCATGTAGTTTATCCACAAATTCCATCAGATCCTGCGGGGATCCGAAGCGGGACGTCGGGGCGTAGTATCCGCAGATCTGATAGCCCCAGGAACCGTCGAAGGGATATTCCGCGAGCGGCATCAGCTCCACATGGGTGTAACCCATTTCCTTCAGGTAGGGA
>CAKJZF010000126.1 GCA_918290775.1 Clostridiales bacterium
CTTCATTGACGATTTTGACCACCTGCTGGGCGGGGAGCAGGGATTCGAGCACCTCTGCGCCGACCGCCCGCTCGGACACGATCTTAATAAAATCGCGCACGACTTTGAAATTGACGTCCGCCTCGAGCAGGGCGAGCTTGATCTCGCGCATTCCGGCTTTGACATCCGCCTCCGTAAGCTTTCCCTTATTGCGAAAACGCTTGAACGCGTTACTCAATTTTTCTCCGAGACTTTCAAACAAAGAGCTTTCCCTCCTCTCTCAACGAACCGCTCTTGCGAGCGCTTCCGCCGCCTGATGAATCTCGCTCCCGGTCTCGGTTTCGTCCAAAAGACGAAGCAACCGCTCGGCGCATTCCTGCGTCTCGCGGAACCGCGCGGCAAGCCCGAGCTTTTCCTCGAGAAAACGAAGCTCATCCCCCGCCTTTCCGATCAGCTCGCGCACTGCCTGACGGCTTACGCCCAGTTCCTCGGCGATCTCCGAGAGCGAAAGATCGTCGTTGTAATAATAATCCAAAACGGTGCGTTTCCGCTCGGTCAGCACGTCCCCGTAGAAATCGAGGAGAAAACCGATCTTCAAGTCCTTTTCAAACATCTTCACGCACCTCTCGGCTGTAAAGCAAAATGCTTTACAGATATTGTATCATGTTTCTTCCGGTTTGTCAAGCGTTTTTTCGGAATTTCCCAAAAATTTTACCCGCAATTTTCCAAGCAACTCCGACAACGGGCGAAACAGCAGCGGAAACACCACCGCATTGCAAATGATCTGAACCACATAGAACCAAATTCCTCTGATGTAGTAAATGCGAAACCGTCTCCAAAAATCTGTCAGAAATCCCGTAAACAGTCCTACGTCCACCAATGAGGTCAGTACCCCGAACCATACCGTCAAAATCACTGCCACACCCGTCAAAACCACCCGGTTTCTGATGTTTCGCTTGCCGAGAATCAGAAATACGATTGCTACGAACGGCCAGTACAAGTAGTATGACAGTACCCATGTATTATACCCGTAGATCAGCGGTTCAATGGTAACGAAAATAACGCTTGCCAACACCCCTGACCAGCCGAAACAATAACCGAACAAGGCGGTCAAGAGGGTTACGCCCTCCACATTCGGGAGAAACGCCAATGCCAACTTGACCGCTTCGATCAAGGCGGCACAAATTCCGGTCAGGGCAACCCGGAATATGATGCCACGCTTTACAGAACCTTTGGAAATCATCAATAGGTAGCAAGCGTGATATAGTAAATTGCTCCGTCCTGAATCGTCATGGAAGATGCGCCCAAGCCAGACGTCACAACTTTGGTTCCCTTATAGTCCTTTTCGACAGCCCATTCGGAAACATCAAAATCCTTTTCCACAGAAGTCATCAGAAGAATATATCCGTATCCGTCGGTAATCGTGGAAGGGTCAAGCGTGAGGATTTTCGTCAGGAACGCACCGTAGCCCGTATCGCTGGACTCATAAGTAAAGTCCTTTTCATTCGCTTTGAGATAGTCGAGAACTGCAATTAAGCCGTTACTGACGGTTCCGTCTTCTCCGGCAACTTTATCCAAATTGACTTTGTAAGCCTTTTCCGGTTCGGTTGCGATCACGACCGTGCAATATCCGTTGACGCTCTGCGTTTTTTTGCACCCTGCAAATGGGATGATTACCATACAGAGTACCAAAATCAGGGTCAGAAGTCTTGCGATGTTTTTCGTGCGTGTCATGTCTTTTTTCTCCTTGTTTTTTGAACGTTGATTTATCGTTGATCCCGTGCATGAAGAAAAAAGCCTTTTTCAAACTTCACGCTGAAAAAGGATGGACGCCGAAAAAACAGACCCCTGCCCTGTTGGGTTCTGTCCCTTCGCACGATCCGCATCCCCCACTGCCCGGAAATACCGATCAAAACGAACGACCCGGCAGGTCTTCCGACTTGCGGAGCCACTCGCTCCTCATCCGCTCTCTGCGGACTTCCTTACGGTAATGACTGTTGCCTCGGATTTGCACCGAAATTTCCCTGTTGATCAGTTGGCTTTCTCGCTGAACCCGGATCGCGTATGAACTTATAATACTATCTTACCACATTTTTCCCGAAATAGCAAGTATTTTGCGAAAAAAGGATCAAAATCTGTCCCTTTACTCCTTTTTTCTTCGGGGAGGGGGCTTGAGGGAGGTGCGCTTCTTTCTTCACAGGAAGAAAGA
>CAKJZF010000127.1 GCA_918290775.1 Clostridiales bacterium
ACACCGGACGGAGCGACAACTACAAGGCGAACCGGAATCAGGAGAATTTCTTCATCAACGGCAGATTCGTCAAGAGCAAAACCGTGATGGCGGCGATCGAGCAGGCGTACACCTCTTATATGCCGCCCGAACGCTTCCCCTGCTGCGTTCTCTGCATGAGCATTGACCCCGCGCGGGTGGACGTCAACGTTCATCCCTCGAAGCTCGAGGTCAAATTCTCCAATGAAAAGGCGGTTTTTGAAGCCGTCTACTACGCGATTCGCACCACGTTGGAGGCGAACGTCACGCGCCCGAACGTCAACATTGACTCCGCGCTCCGCCGCAATGCCTTTGCCTTTCCGGGCGGAAAGATTTCGGAGGCAACCGCGCCGATCGAGGTCAACCGTCCCGAATCGCTCAAAAGCCGTCAGCTTTCCTATGATCTCGGTGGCAACACCCAGCATCAGCCGCAGGAGCGCATGACCTCCGCGGAATACCGCCGCATGAGCGGCGGATCGGACCGTTGGAATTTCGGTGCGTCCGCCGACCCGAAACCAGCCGCGCCTGCGGCACAAGATCGGGAACCGGTCGCGCCCACGCCGCAAAGTCCGAAATCTGCCGCATCGCTTCCTGCCGGGGCAGTGGAAGTCCCGTTGCATATGGACGTCCGCTTCCCGCCGTCGGTTTCGCCCGACGCTCCCCTGACCGTCCCCGAAAAGCACACGGTGGAACGCGCGGACACCGTTGTCCCGGCGCCGCCGCTCCCCCCAAAACAACCTGCCGCTTCCCTTCCCAAGGAAGAACCGGCGCCTCCCGCCGGCGGGACGGTTCCCGTCCCGATGACGACGGATCCCGCCCCCCAAAAAACGGAACCGCAAACCGGCTACCGCATCGTCGGAAGTGTGTTCAACTGCTATGTGATCGTGGAAACCGGCGATAAAATGCTTCTCATCGACCAGCACGCCGCGCATGAGCGAATCCTGTTTGAACGGCTCAAAGCGGGACTTTCCCGAGCGCCCGTCGCTTCGCAGATGCTGATGCTCCCGGTTGACACCATGTTGACCGCCGCCGAGGTGGAAGCCCTGCGCGAATACGACGGCGAACTGCGAAAAATCGGCTTCTCCCTGCGCTACGCGCGAAACACCGTCTCGGCGGATGCGATTCCCGAAGGGGTTGACACCTCGGCGATCGGCGCAATGCTCGGCACGATGGCGGGCAGGCTGATCGACAACACGGGAAGCGTGAAGCTCACGCGCGACATCATCTTTGAAAAAGCACTCTATCAAGCCGCCTGCAAAGCCGCGATCAAGGGCGGCAGAGAGTACGCGCCGGAACACATCGAATGGCTTGTGAAACAGTTGATGGAATTGCCGGACATCACCTTCTGCCCGCACGGTCGCCCCGTTGCCATGGAATTGACCCGCCGCACGCTCGACCGGCAATTTGACCGCTCGGGCTTCTGATCCACGAAAGGAATCATGGTTCTCATGTTTGAATTGCTTACCACCGACGGACGCGCACGCCGCGGCGTCCTTCATACCGTTCACGGCGACATTCAGACCCCCGTTTTCATGAATGTCGGAACCTGTGCCGCGATCAAAGGCGGCGTCAACACCATGCAGCTCCGCGAGATCGGCTGTCAGGTTGAGCTGTCCAACACCTATCATCTGCACATTCGCCCGGGCGACGGGTTGATCCGCGAGATGGGCGGACTGCACAAATTTATGAATTGGGATCGCCCGATCCTGACCGACAGCGGCGGTTTTCAGGTCTTTTCACTCGCCAATCTGCGACGCATCAAGGAAGAGGGCGTCTACTTTGCTTCCCATGTTGACGGAAAGCGCATTTTCATGGGTCCCGAGGAGAGTATGCAGATCCAATCCAACCTCGCTTCCACCATCGCGATGGCGTTTGACGAATGCGTGGAGAACCCGTCTCCCTATCCCTATTGCAAAAAGAGCATGGAGCGAACCTACCGCTGGTTGGTTCGCTGCCGCGCCGAAATGGATCGGCTCAACAGTCTCCCAGACACGCTCAACCCTCATCAGATGCTCTTCGGCATCAATCAGGGAAGCACCTTTGAGGACCTTCGTATCGCGCATATGCAGATGATCTCCGAAGTCCCCTGCGAAGGCTACGCCATCGGCGGTCTCGCCGTTGGAGAACCGACCGAGGAGATGTACCGCATCATCGACGCGGTTGAACCTTATATGCCGAAGGACAAGCCCCGCTACCTGATGGG
>CAKJZF010000128.1 GCA_918290775.1 Clostridiales bacterium
GTCCAGTGCCATACGCGGCTCGTGCTTCACCTCCGGGGAAAGCGCCGCAAGCACGTCAGGGCGGATATAGGGCGGATTGGAAAGAATGGCGGACGGTTTCGGAACATCCGTCGGCGTCCACGCGAGCAAATCCGCCTTCCGAAAGGTGATCCGTCCCTCCGTGCCGTTTCTGACTGCATTCCGCTCCGCAACGGCAAGTGCGCCTTCGGAAAGGTCAACGGCTACGGCGGTGGTGTCCGGGCGTTCGCAAAGCACCGAGATGGCAATACACCCGCTCCCGGTGCAAAGATCGGCGAAGAACGCGCCGGGCGGCAGCATCCCGATCGCCCGCTCCACAAGGATTTCCGTATCCGAACGCGGGATCAGACAGTCGGGGGTGACCTCAAAGGATTGCCGGTAAAACTGCCATTCGCCGAGCAGATATTGCAACGGGTACCGTTCGGCGCGTGCCCGCGCCGCGGACTCCAATGCTTCCGAGCGGTAGTCGCGGTCGGGGTTTGCGATCAACTCCCCCTTTGTCACGCCGCAAAAATGCTCGATCAAAAGCGCGGCGTCCCATTCGGGAGAATCCACACCCGCCGCCGCCAATTTCCCGACAAGCTCGGCATAGGTCATGTCCGTCTCCCCCTCTCTTCGATGATTTCTACCGAATATCCTATCATATTTTTGCACGAAAATCAAGGGAAAGCCTATTATTTTTTCGTTCGTTTGATCCATTGTCGGGAAATTTTTGAAAAAAGTCGAAAAAACTATTGTATTTTGCGCCAAAAGATGGTATACTATTGAACAGAACATCAAATGCTTGGGAGGATTGACCATGAAATGCAAAAGATCCCGCATTGCAACCCTGATTTCCGTTTTGCTCGCAATCGCCGCCGTCGCGTTTGTGGCGGTCAAGCTCTACCGCAAATTCTTCAAGAAAAAGCAAGATGCTTTGGAGGAAGAGAATGACGCGGATCTGATCGAGGCAACCGCTGAAGAAGTTGATTCGGAGGAACCCGCGGCGCCCGCGGAAGAGGCTGTTCCCGCTCCCGCAGAGGAATCCGCTCCGACAGAGGAACCGATTTCTGCCGAATCCGCTCCCGAAGCGCCGAACGCTCAAGCGGAACAGGCGTAAGCCTGCCTGTCATACCCCTTCAAAACGGCTTCGCGCCGTTTTTTTGTTCGGAAGGAAGCCCCGAAAAGCTTCTCCTCCCGCCCGATAAAGCAACCGAAAAGGATGATGAATGATGGGAAAATACAGAAGAAACCGCATCAATGAAGAGATGCAAAAAGAAATGATGAATATTTTGCGGGGCGTCAAGGATCCGCGCGTGCAGGACGCTTTCATGAGCGTGACCGCTGTTGACGTAACGCCGGATCTGAAATACGCCAAGATCTATTACTCCGCTCTGCAAGGCGACGAGAAGGAACTGAAGGCGGGGCTCAAGGCGGCAAGCGGCTATATCCGCCGGGAACTGGCACGAACGCTGAACCTGCGCATCACCCCCGAATTGACCTTCCTGCGCGACACCTCGATCACCTATGGCGCACACATCGCCTCGATTCTGAACAACCTTGAAATCTCGGATCCGGATTCCGAAGAAACGGATGAACAGCCATGAGCGACCCCATCTTTCACGCGCTTTCCTTTGAAGCGGTCTGCGAACTGCTTTCCGTCCCCGCGCCCACATTGATTCTCTTCCACCGCAACCCCGACGGCGACGCGGTCGGGTCAGCTTTTGCCCTCAAGCGGATGCTGACCGCCATGGGATCTGCCGCCCGGTGTGTTGCGCCGGACGAGGTTCCACACCGTTTGCGATTCCTTTCGGACGGTCAGGAGAGTGTGCTTCCAGAGTCGATCCCCCCCTCGTTTGAACAGGCTCGCACGGTCAGCGTGGATGTGGCGTCCCCGTCTCAACTGGGGAGTCTGGGCGAGCGCTTTTCCAACCGGGTCGACCTGATGATAGATCATCACCGCAACGGCACGCCCTTTGCCGATCACTACATCCTGCCGGATGCCGCCGCAACGGGAGAGATTCTGTTTTCGCTTGCGCGTCGTTTTCGCGAAACGGGGAAACTGCCCGCCGACCTTCGGGTGGATTCCCTTCTCTATGCCGCCATCAGCTCGGATACCGGCTGTTTCCGCTTCTCAAACGCAACCGAAAAAACCTACCGTGCCGCCGCCGATCTGATTGCAAACGGCATTGACGCGGCAGAAATCAATCATCTTCTGTTTGAGTCTTGTTCCTTGGAGCAAATCCGTGCGGAAGGGGTGGCAATCTCCAACCTCGGCTTCGCCGCGGGCGGACGGATCGGGTATGTTACATTCCCCTACGCACTCAAGGTCTCGCTTGGCGTTTCCGATGAGCATCTGGACACGCTGATCGACATTCCCCGCTCAATCGAAGGGGTTCGGATTGCGTTTTCGGTTCGTCAGCCGACGGCGGAAGGGGTGTTCCGCGTTTCCGTACGCTCCGCTTGCGACTATGACGTTTCCGCGCTCTGTGCAACATTCGGCGGCGGCGGGCACAAACGCGCCGCTGGATGCACACTGGAAGCCGACAGCATGGACGCGGCGGTCAAACGGCTGATCGACGCGATCAACCCGGACGAAATCCCTTAAATTTATGCAAAATACCGAATAAAATCCTCCCGACGGGTGAATGATGGAAGCAGACGCCCGAAAGGAGGATTTTTGAATGAAGCGTTTTACGGCAATTTTGGTGGTTTGTGTGGTTCTGTTTTTATTTGTCGGCTTGATGCCCGTACATGGTGAGGACAAGGTTTACGATTCGGTGGTGCGGCTGCACGTTCTCGCAAACTCGGATTCGGAGGAGGATCAGGCGCTCAAGCTCCGGGTTCGCGACGCGGTTTTGGAGATCTCCGCCCCCCTGCTGGAAAATTGCTCCGACCGCGACGAAGCGGAAACGGTTTTGCGGGCGCATTTGGACGAACTGGTCGCGGCGGCGCAACAGACGGTTGCGGACGCGGGACACAGCGAAACCGTGACGGCGGAATTTGACGAGGAAGGATACCCCGAGCGAACCTATGACAGTTTCTGCTTTCCCGCAGGATCCTATCTTTCGCTCCGCATCCGAATTGGCGAGGGAGCGGGGCACAACTGGTGGTGTTGTCTGTTCCCGCCCATCTGCCGCGCGGCGGCAACCGTTTCCGCGCGGGACGCGGAGGACGCGTTCATCTCGGTGGGTCTGACACCCGATCAATACAAGATCATCACAGAATCGGATTCTGGGGTTTACAAGGTTCGGTTCAAGATTCTGGAGTTGTTTCGCCGATAAAGAAAGCGGCGTCCCACGGGGACGTCGCTTTCCTTATTTGGAATTGCAATACCGTAAAAAATTGCTCGCAGATACCAAAATTTGCATAGCGTCTATGCGAAAATCCCCGTTTTTACAGGTTAAGGCAATACGGCACAATTCTGATGGTTCATTGGCGCCGCAGATTTTTCGTCAGATCAATCAAAACGACGCCGCCTGTGTGGGCGCACAGGCAAGAAGTTTTGGTGCAATATGACGGAAAAGATGCAAGCGTTGGGAGCATCAAGGTGTCAGCCGCGAATTGTGCGGTATTGCCTTAACCCAATAGGCTTGCCAACGGCGTCAGGTCGATCAGAATTCCGACTCCGCAACCGATGAAAAAGAGGATTGCCAACACGCGGAAGGAATCCCGCACGGGTCGGTTGTTGCGAAAAAGCACCAACAGCCCGACGCCGGCGTTGACCAGCAATCCCGAGAGCAGCGAGCCGACACTGATGATGTTGGAGAGATACAACTCGGTCAGAACAACGCTTGCCGCGCAGTTCGGGATCAACCCGATCACCGACGCAAGCAGATTTGCCAACACCGGGCGGTCGGAAACCGCCGAGGCGAGCCGCTCTTCCCCGATCAGATAGACGCCCGTATTGAGCAGAAAGGTGATCAAAAGCAGAAACGCCGTGATGCGCAAGGTATGTTTGAGCGCCGACAGCGCGATGTGATCCCCGCAATTGCAGTGTTCCCGCTCGCAGATGTCCTCGATTTTCGCGTCATCGGAAATCGGATGCTTTCTCCGAAATACCCGCGCGATCAGATCCACCGCGAATCCCGCCACGATCCCGACCGCGAGCTTGGCAAGCAGAAGTTTATAGGGAAAGATCCCATGTGAAATCATGATGGGAAGCATTTCGTCCGAGGTTGAAAGATAGACCGCGAGGAGCGTTCCCGTTGTAATCAGCCGTCCTGCATAAAGCTCCGAGGACGCCGCCGAAAAACCGCACTGCGGCACAATGCCGAAAAGCCCGCCGAAAAGCGGTCCGATTTTTCCGGATCGCGTCAGAAGCCGTTCGGTTCTGCCGCCCGCATGATGCTCCAAAAACTCCATGAGGAGGTAGGCAAGATAGAGAAACGGAAGGAGTTTTGCCGTGTCAAGGAGGCTGTCGAGAATGACGTCAATCATGCTCTCACCTCCTTTGCGCGGCAACGGGCGCACACACCGTACAGGATGGACTGCCCGCAGTCAATGGAAAAGCCATGCTCTGCGAACAGATGCTCGGCAAACTCGACCGAATCACCGCAGGCAATATGCTCCAGTTTCCCGCATCGCAGGCATTTTGCGTGGAAATGACTGCGGCAATCGCAGTTCTCACCGACATATTGATAGCGTGTTTTTGCCGTTTCTTCATCCCGGAATTTGCGCACAATATCGTTTGCACAAAGCTCCGAAAGCTGGCGGTAGACGCTGCTCTGCCCCATTTCCCCGCCGTGAACGGCAAGGCAGATTTCCTCTGCCGTAAAATGCCTGTCCGGGTTGCGCGAGAGAAAGGAGAGGAGCTTTTCCCGCCCCGCTGTTTTATACTGCTTCATAGTTTCACCCCTTCATAATTTGAGAACATTTCTCAAATTAACAGGGGGTATTATAACACATTTTCAGCCGGTTGTCAATAGAATTTGAGAAATATTCTCAAATTCTATTGCTATGAGGAAAACAAACGAACAAAGATGTTTCTCTACAAAGAAGCCCGGCGGTGCAATGTCTGCACCGCCGGGCTTCTTTCCAAAACGCTGTTATTTCAGAGTATAACCTGCGTTCTCGACCGCCTTGCGGAAATCCTCGCGCGTTGTGGGTGCGCTCAACGTCACAACCGCGGTTCCCTTCTCACGGCTGACCTCCGCGCTCTCAACGGTCGGAAGCGCCTCCAGCGCCTTTTTGACGTGTGCCTCGCAATGCGTGCACATCATGCCTTCAATGTTCAATGTTTCTTTCATGGTTTTTCCTCCTTGTTGATTCTGTTTTGCCGCGGAATGCCGAATCCTGGCGAAATTCAGGCGCAGCGCGTTTGTAACGACGCAAAAGCTCGACAGGCTCATTGCCGCCGCTCCGAACATCGGGTTTAGAAGCCACCCTTTGATCGGGTACCATACCCCCGCCGCCAGCGGAATCCCGATGACATTATAGAAGAACGCCCAAAAGAGGTTCTCATGGATGTTGCGCAGGGTATACTTGCCGATTCGGATTGCCGCAGGAACGTCTGATAGCCGGCTCTTGACCAGCACGACATCCGCCGCGTCGATGGCAACGTCTGTTCCTGCGCCGATGGCAATGCCGACGTCCGCCCTTGTGAGCGCGGGCGCGTCATTGATCCCGTCGCCAACCATGGCAACCTTGGCGCCGCTCTCCTGCAGTTTTCTGATAACGGCTTCTTTCCCGTCCGGCAGGACGCCCGCTATCACCTTGTCCACGCCCGCCGCCTGCCCGATGGCGGTTGCCGTTCGCTCGTTGTCACCGGTCAGCATCACAACGCGCATTCCCATCGCCCGCAGTTCGCGGATCGCCTTCGGACTGTCCTCTTTGAGCACATCGGCAACGGCGATGATCCCTACCAGCGTTTCCTGCTCTATGAAAAACAGCGGGGTTTTGCCCTCGTTTGCCAATTCATCCGCACGCGTGAGCAGATCCGGCGCGATGGCGGTATGCTCCAACGCGGTTTTCAGATTGACGCCGTAAACCGTTTTCCCGCCGAGCGTACCGCAAACGCCGCTCCCCGCCAACGCGCGGAAATCCTGCAAAACCAGCTTTGCCGTATCTCGTGCGTCCGCTTCGCGCAGGATCGCCTCTGCCAGCGGATGTTCGCTTCCCCGCTCTAATGCCGCTGCAAGCATCAGAAGATCGTTTTCGTCAAAACCTTCGGCGGAAATCAGATCGGTCACGGCGGGATGCCCGGTTGTCACCGTTCCCGTCTTGTCAAGGACAACCACACCGACCCGCCCGGTCTGCTCCAACGCGGCGGCATTTTTGAACAGGATACCGTTCTTCGCGCCGATTCCGCTCCCCACCATGATTGCAACCGGCGTTGCGAGTCCGAGTGCACAAGGGCAACTGATCACCAACACCGAAATGGCACGCCCCAGTGCGAATCCGACAGGCTGTTTAACAATCAGCCAAACAATCATCGCAACCAGCGCCACGCTGAGTACCGCCGGGACAAACACGCCCGAAACGCGGTCTGCGATCTTTGCGATCGGCGCTTTGGTTGCGGCGGCGTCGCTCACCATTCTGATGATCTGCGAAAGCGTGGTATCCTCGCCAATGCGGGTCGCCTCGCACCGAAGATAGCCGGATTGATTGGATGTCGCAGCCGAGACGCGATCGCCTGTCGCCTTATCCACCGGCAGGCTTTCGCCTGTCAGCGCCGCCTCGTTCACAGCACTGCTTCCCTCCAACACCACGCCGTCCACCGGGATATTCTCCCCGGGGCGGACAACAAAGACGTCGCCGATCCGCACCTCGGAGATCGGAACCTCAACCTCCTCGCCGTCCCGGATCAGAACCGCGGTTTGCGGCGCGAGCTTCATCAAAGCCTTGAGCGCGTCGGTGGTTCTGCCCTTCGCCTTGGCTTCGAGCAACTTGCCGAGCGTGATCAGCGTCAGAATCATCCCCGCAGATTCAAAATAAAACTCGTTCATATAGCGCATTACGCCGTCTATGTCTCCGATTAACATTGCATGGGACATGGCAAACAGCGCATAGGTGCTGTATCCAAATGCTGCGGCAGCTCCGAGGGACACCAAGGTGTCCATGTTCGGTGCGCGGTGGATCAGCCCGCGAAAACCAATGATAAAAAACTTTTGGTTGATGATCATGATGACCGCCGCCAGCAACAGTTGCGTCAGCCCCACGGCGACAGGATCTCCCTCCATTGCCGGCGGGAGCTTCCAACCCCACATCATGTGCCCCATTGAAATGTACATCAGCAACAGCAGAAAGATTGCCGACGCGATCAGCCGCTTGATCAGAATCGGGCTTTCGCGATCCTTCAGTTCCGCTCCGGCATCATTGCCGGCGGATTTCTCCAGGCGTTTCAACGACGCGCCGTACCCTGCCGCCTTGACCGCAGCGATGATTTTTCTCGGATCGGCGCTTCCTTCCACCCCCATGGAGTTTGTGAGCAGGCTGACCGAGCAGGAATCCACGCCTTCCACCGCACGCACTGCCTTTTCCACGCGTGCCGAACATGCGGCACAGCTCATGCCGGTAACGTGATATTGTTCCATTGCCGCACCTCCTCAAGTCCTTTTAAGGTTAGCCATTGCTAATGCATGACCGGAAATACAGCCATGAACCGCTCCTGGATCATGGCTGTTTTCGCAAGAATATTATGATTTCTTTTCTTCGGTATTTGCAGAAGCTTCCGTTTGTTTATAATAGTTGGAATATGCCTGATACTTGCCGTATTTCGTATATTTGTAGTAATGCCCGTATTTGGTATATCCCTCGGAATGCTCGGGATGAACGTCTGTAACCACATAGCCGTAAATCTTCGCGCCCTTGCTCTCGATCACATCGGTGGTGTCTGCCAGCAACCTTGTGTCCATATACCCTGAACGGACCACAAACATATAACCCGAAATCATCCCCGAAATGGCAAGCGCGTCCGAAACCTCTCCGATCGGTGGCAAGTCAATCAGAATATAGTCATATTCCTGTTTCCATTGCTCCGCAAGCGTATTCATCCGCGGGCAGGTAAGCAGGTCAATGGGGTTAGGCGGCAAGGTTCCCGACGGAATCAAATCCAAATCGCCGAAGCTGTACTTGACATCGTCTAGTTTCTCTACTTGCCCGACAATCAGATTGCTCAAGCCTTTCTTATTTGAAACGGAGAAAATCTTATGGAGCATGGGACAACGCATATCGCCGTCGATCAGAAGCACCTTCTTGTCGTACAATTTGGAGAGCGAGACCGCGAGATTTGCAATCACGAAGCTCTTTCCGCTTCCCGCAACCGAGGAGATCACGCCGATCGTGCATCCCTTCTCTCCCGCGGCGCAGAAAGTGATATTCGTGCGCAACTCATGGAATGCCTCCGAAATGCGGAACGGAACATGCTCACGGAGCAAAAGCTTCTGATCCACATTGGCGCGGCTCTGATCCACCATATGTCTCCGCCTACCCAATCTGCGACGAGACCGCTTTTTCTCGCCATCGAGTGCCCAATGCGCAATGGACCCGATGACGGAATAGCGATCGCCTCTTGCCTTGATGTCATCGGCGGAATAGATGGTGGTATTTGTGATCTCTACAAGGAAAAACAACGCATACACCGCCGCCGCCGCAAGGGCACCCGCGAAAGTGGGGTATTTATAAAGGCTGGAACGGTTGTCCGCGCTGTAATCACGCGTGCTTGCCCGGATCAGCTTCATCGTTATCGTTTCATGGGAAGGATCCAGCGCATTTTCCTGATTGTTATAATAGTCGCAATAGGCAGGCAGATACCTCTCCAACGACTGCGCAACTTTGAAGTTGAGATCCGGATCCTGTCCGGAAACTTTGACGTGCAGAATCGCACTATTGCTGGAAGCCGAGATGAGCGAACGAATGTACCCTTGATTTCCGGGCATACCGATGTCTTCACAAACCTTGTCGATCAGACCATCCGCCTCCACCAGCTTTGTAAAGATCTCCGCCATGGATTCCGCCGCTGAAGTCTGACTGTTCGAATAGAGTGGAGTATTGCCCGAAATGTTGGAAACATAGAATTTGGAAGCCGAAGAATACACGGGTGTATATGTCATGTGGCAAAACCCGAAGATCACACCGCCGACGACCAAAGCGCCGATCAGCATCCAATACCAACATTTGCGGAGAACCAACAGAAGTGTTCCCAGCGAAATGATCGTGTTGTTCTCGTTTTCGTTATGATCCATTGATAAAGATTCCCTTCTGACCAATTTTTAAAAATACGCCAATGAGATAAACAACCTATACTATTGTATCATACTTACAGCTTTTTGTCAATATATCCGCGCAAAAAATGTCAGTTTGTCCCGTGAAAATTGACAATTGCCAAATAGGTGCTCTTGCAATTTTCATAATTTGTGCTTTTGGAGACCCGTCCCGTAATGGTTTGTCTCGCCAGCAGAATCAGCGTGTCCTCGGGCAACACATCCGAAACGACCTGATAGGTTTTGTAAAACGCAGTGTCCCCGAGCCGAACGGCATATTCCCCGGTCGCTCCTTGGGGCAGGTTGTCTCCGAAGATTTCCGCCAGCGGAACAACGCGCGACGCGAGTGCGTGCGTGTCAAAAACGTTCGGGCTGACAAACCAAACCGCGCTCTCCCCAGTCAGAATATGCGTGCTGAAAGCGGTTCTTTCATCACCGTTCTGATTCATCGCATTTCCGTATGCCATCTGATCCACGATTCGAATGCCCTCGCTGTTTTCAGCCGAATACATTTTGAGAATTTCTTCATCGGTATAAATCGCGTAACTGATCAACTGAACCGATTTGGTTCCGTTTCCGTCAAAATCCTCTGGGAGAATCGCGTCGAGCGCGGCGTTCAATCCATCCTGTTCGGTTTGGTTCAGGCTTCGGTTTCCGGCATACGTGATGCTGAGATCATAGGTTTGGCGCGAAGAGCACTGCACGAGGCAGACTACCAGCGCAAAAACGGCAAACGCCCCGATGATAATATGCCACTTATAATGATACCAGATGTTGTCGAACCAGCGAAAAAACCGCGAATGCGAAACGGGATCCGGCGCTTCCGGCATTTGGTTTTTTTCAGGATCCATGATCGCGCTTCCTCCTTCGTTCATAAGAACGCGGGGCGAACATTCTCATGCCCGTCCCTCGAATCGTCCTGTTCTTATGCCTGAGTTCTGCTGACTTCGAGAACTTTGATCCGCAGGCTTCCGTTCGGCGTTTCAATCTCTTTTTCCTCTCCCTCGCGCATATCAATCAAGCCTGCGCCGATGGGCGAAAGATCGGAGATTTTCCCTTCCAGCGGGTTCGCCTCGTTGGATCCGACCAGCGAATAGGTCATCTCCTCGTTTAAGCTGTAATCAAACACCTTGACCGTGGAACCGAGGCTGACCACGCTGGTGTCGATGGCGGATTCATCAATGATGGACGCATTTTCGATCAGTTCTTCCAGCTCCTTGATGCGTGCCTCGTTCTTCGCCTGCTCGTTTCTCGCCTCGTCATACTCCGAGTTCTCGGAAAGGTCTCCGAAGGAACGCGCGACCGCGATGTCGTTTTTGATCTGCTCTCTCTTCTCTCCCTTGAGATAGTTCAGCTCGTTGATCAGCTCCTGATAGCCCTGCTGCGTATAAAGCATTTTCTTTCCTTTTGCCATGACCTGTTCTCCTTATTCTGAATGGTTTTGGTTCTCTTAAGGCAATACCGTACAATTCGCGGCTGGCGCCTTGATGCTCCCAACGCTTGCACCTTTCCGTCATATTGCACCAAAACTCCTTGCCTGTGCGCCCACACAGGCGGCGTCCTTTTGGTTGATGTGACGAAACATCTGCGGCGCGAATGAATCATCAGAATTGTGCGGTATTGCCTTCATTATGAAGCCGCTTTCAGGCGTTCAGCGCTCTGACCGCGGCTTGCAATTGATTGTCATCGTCCCATGACAGCCGGCTGATATCCGTCGATTCGGTTCCCGCTTTGCGGTCCGCCTCGACCGTCGGAGCAATACCGATGCCGTGATAGGACTCTCCGCATTCGGTCACATACGAATGCGTAGTCAGTTTGATATAGCCTATCATTTCCTTGAACGGAATTTCAAAAATCGACTGCAGAATGCCCTTCCCGAAGGTCGTTTTCCCGACAATCGCCTTGGTAAGTCCGAAATCGCGCAACGTGGCTGTGAAAACCTCGGCGGCGCTCGCCGTGTCCTGATCGCATAGGATCACAAAGTTCAGGTCGCGGTACATTCCGATTTGCTGTTTGGTGACGTTGCACCCTTCTGCGTCCCCTGAATTGCTCACGACCTCGCACCGGGTCTCCTGCGCGGTTCGCCCGTTTTTGTCCACTGCCCGAAGGATCAGATCTCCTTCCCGAAGGAAGCCGGAAAGCACTGCTTGAATCGAGCGCAAATCTCCTCCCGGGTTTCCGCGAACGTCAAAGACAAACCGTGTTGCGCCTCCCGCAATACAGTCATCCACTGCCTTCCGAAATTGCACGGGCGTGTTCAGATCAAAACTCGTCATACGGATCACCCCAACCGTCGGATCCTGTTCCAGAATCCGTCCTTCCGCGGAGATCACATCAATCCGCTTGCGCTCGCAGGTAACCGTCAGGTCATCATACCGCTCTCCGTTCTGCCGGAAAAGCTTGATTCTGACCGTGGTTCCTTTCTCGCCGCGAATGGCTGTCACCGCGCCGCTGTGACCGAGCGCGGAGATCAACTTCCAACTACCTTCTGCGGTTTCCACCGCGTAGAAGCGGTCGTTCGCACGGACTCCCGCCTGCTCCGCGGGCGATCCCACATCGACGGAAACAATCCGAAACACTTTATGCGTTTCGTCTCCGACCGTGAAGTCCTCATCCTCAATATGAACGCCGATGCCGACATACTGACCCGCTGTCTCCTCGCGCATCGCGTTGAACTCTTCTTCGGTATACAGAACGGCATACCGATCTCCGCTCGCCGCGACATACGCCTTGAATGCCGCCTGCAGCATTGCCTCCGCGTCCAACGTATCCGCGTAGAGCGACTGGTTGGCAAGGACGCCCTCCAGAATTTTGAGATTTTCGGCGTCAACCGTTGCGGTCGGCGCATTGGCGGTATTGACGCGCAAATCCTCCAGCGCCTGCCGATAATTCTTTCTCTCGGCTGCCGATGTGAGTGTAAAAGTCAGCAAAACGGCGATGCAGACGCAAATCACCGTCAGCGACGCCCATATCCCGACCGAGAACGGCCGTGTGCTTTTCTCTTTCTCCTCCCGGAACGGATCGTCGCCGCATTGTTTCGACAGAAAAATCGGCTTGTGCTTCTCGGGTTCGTTCGGCTCCGGCGCAAGATTTTCCGATTCCGGCGCGGATTCCGCTCCGCTCTCCCCGGTCAGGTCGGGTTGCTTTTCGTTCGCTTCCATGCGATTCCTTTCTGCGGAATTCAAACAGTACTCAAGCGAAATGTGCGTCGCTCATGACAGGCGCACATTTCGCTCGACTTTCACAGATAACTGCCTTTAGAATTTGATGGGCTTGGAATTGAGATATTTCTTGACCATGAGCGCCACCTTGAAGGTGATGGCGTGTTCAAACTCGCGCAGGTCAAGCCCCGTGAGTTTGCGGATTTTCTCCAGACGGTAAACCAATGTATTCCGATGGACAAAGAGTTTCCGCGATGTTTCGGAAACATTGAGGTTGTTCTCAAAGAAGCTTTGAATGGTGAGCAACGTCTCGCGGTCGAGCGACTCGAGGCTTCCCCGCTTGAACACCTCTTGCAGGAACATTTCGCAAAGGGTGGTCGGAAGCTGATAAATCAAGCGCCCGATGCCGAGGTTTTCATAGCTCAAAATGTTCTTCTCGGTCTCAAACACCTTTCCGACGTCCAGCGCGATCTGCGCCTCCTTATAGGCGCGTGCCAAATCCTTGATGTTGTCCACAATGGTGGAGATACCGATGGAAACTTTGGTGTAAAACTCGGTGGAGAGCGTGTCTGCGATGTTGGTGGCGATCTTCTCCACGTCGCGGCTCTCGGTTCCCTGCTTGACGTACTTCACGAGAACGATGTCATGCTCGCCGACGCTGATAACATAATCCTTGGATTTATCCGGGAACATATTCTGCAGCATTTCAAACGGCATCATATCGGTTTTTCCGTAGAACTTGATCAGGAAAACGATGCGCGACTCCTCGGTGCTGAAATGCAACTCTTTGGACTTGATATAAATGTCGCTCGGCAGGATGTTATCGAGAATGATATTTTTGATAAAGGAGCCTTTGTCATATTTTTCGTCGTAAAGATTTTTAATATTCCCCAAGGAGATCGACAGCAACTTGGACATTTTTTCCGCCATTTTATCCTCGCCTTCCACGAAGATGATGTAGTCGGATTTCGAACCGTTGCTCATTGCCCGATAGGTATAGCCGTCGAGCGCAAGAACTTCGCCCGCATAGCCAAGCTCCTCGCGCACGCCTTGACGAACCTCGCCGATCTTGACCAGCTCGGAGCAGGAGATAATGACCCCGTTTTCATCAATCACGCCGATGACACGGTCAATCGCGTCCTTCATTTGATGGATGACGCCTTGAAACAATTTGTTTGACATTGATAATTCTCCTTTACCGTGCAAAATGGGAATGTGAAAAACTAACTATATTTTACACCATAATTTGTGATTTTTCAATAGGTTTTTCAATATTTTCCCTAATTTTTCGAAAATATTTTCATGCAAAGTGTTGAAATTGATCTCGTCAGACCGCACAAAACATCGGTTTGATCGTTCCGATCAAAGCTCCCACAAGCAGGAAAGCGCCCCGAGCGCGAAAATCGGCGCCGTCTCGGTTCGCAGGATACGCCGTCCCAATCCGACGGGGATCCACCCCGCCGCTTTTGCCGCGTCCGCCTCCGCCGGAGAGAAGCCGCCCTCGCTCCCGATCATGATCGCCACGCGCGGTCGCTCCGACATCCGCTCCCGCACCCGCCCCAAAACCGCCGGCAGGGGTTCGGTTCCGGCGCCTTCGTAGCAAAGCAGGGCGAGGTCGAACCCGGACGCATCGGTCAGAGCCTCCCGAAGAGGTTTTGCGGATTCCACCGTCGGCAGGATTCCCCTGCCGCATTGTTTCGCCGCCTCCGCCGCGATGCGGTTTCGTCGCGCCGCTTTCTTCTCGGTCTCGCCCTCTTTGATGCGGACGATGCACCGCTCGCTCTCAAACGGAACGATCCTCGACGCACCGCACTCAACCGCTTTTTGAATCACGCTGTCGAGTTTGTCCCCTTTCGGAAGTCCTTGGTAAAGCACCGCAACATAGGGCGGTTCTGTGGCGGATGGGCAACTGCTTTCCACCCGCGCGATCACACAGTCAGGCAGAAAATCGGTCAGAACGCAATCGTAGTCGGTTCCCTCCGCGTCGCAAACCGTGATATGCTCCCCTGCCGCCATGCGCAAGGCTCTTGAGATGTGATGCGCATCCTCGCCAAAGACCGTGACGCGTCTTTCCCGGATATTCGCTTTTTCAACAAAAAAACGAGGCATGACGCCATCTCCTTTGCGGTTTTATGGAAATTGATTTGATTATACATCATATTTACCAATTTGTCAAGCCCTATTTTGTGGTATTTGACGATTTTTTGTACAAAGAGCGCGGCGACCGAAGTCGCCGCGCTCTTTGTACGCTTGCTTCATTCAATTGCGCAGAAAAATACGGAAGGATAGAGCAATCAAATAAAATACCCAAACGCCGTGCAGTACCAAAACGATTCCCGCGAACCGGCTGACACGGAAAAAGCAAACCGTTGTCATGACGACCAACAACATCGCAAGCAGCATCTCCAAAAGCGCCGCGAACACCAGTCCGCCCGAAAACAGCGTTGGATACCAACAAAGCTCCACTGCCGCCGCAAGCACATAGACCATACATCCCTTATATTTCTCGGCGGCGCACCCCATCTGCCGGTAGCCGAGAACGAAACCCGCCGCGCACCCCGCCGTGAAGAACGCGAGCGCCTGCAAAAGCGTGAACAGCCAAACGGGGGGGATCAGGTCCGAGATCCCGAGCTCCAGCATCATGCGGTACGGAGTGCCGCAAAGCATTCGCACGGCGATATAGCAGAGCAACGACAGGATGCCGACGGCAAGTGTGGACGCAAGACTCGTTTGCTCGGTCTCCCGGGAGATCCATGCCCTCGCCGTCATTTTCCCGCATCCTCTTCTCCCGAACATTGTCGCCTCCTCCCGGAGCGGGCGTCATTCCCGCTCCCTTCATCCCAATCTATGCGGGATTCGGTTGGTTTATTCCTCCGGCGGTTTTTCTTCCCGCTTCGCCGGAAAGATCGCTGTCGGCGGTTTCTCGGTTAGGGTTCCATAGTCGCGCTCCGCGTCCCACGGCGTCGGGACACGCGTCGGCGCATCCGGCTCGTCATGGCGATCGGTACAGGAGCGGTTAAAGGGCTTTGCGGTAGCGCTCCTGCCGCAGGCATCCTGCAATCCCTGCTCAAAATACGCCGCCCTGCTGTCCGGGTTCGGCTTCATGCCGTTCGGGTCACCCCGCATAACATACTGCGCGTCGGTGACGGTAACCTGCATGGGAAACCGTCTCGTAACCCGAATGAGCGCGACTGTTTTTTGACGGTCGTCCGGGCAATTTCCATGGCAGACGCCGCCCTCGGTATCCACCTTGACGGGAATATGACAATCGCAGGAGGCGGAAGGTTCGGTTCCCTTGACAAACCATCCGACCTCGCTCCGCTCGCCGCGCGGATCGAGGGCGCAAGCCGCGGCGGGCAGTTTCCCGGAATCCTTGCAATACGCGCATTGGATCACATTGCCGGGAACCGCAAACGCGGTCTCTCCGCCGCGAAGTTCGATGGCGCGGTGCATCACCGTGTCCCAGATTGCCGTGCAGGGGCTGCTCCCCCTCACCGGCTCCGGGTATTCAAAGCCGCACCACACGCCGCAGAGGATTTCGGGGGTATACCCGATAAACCACCGATCGCGATCGTCCTGCGAGGTCCCCGATTTTCCGGCGCATTCGCAGATCTTCCCCAGCGAAACCGACGAAGCGGTTCCGCGTTGAATCACTCCGCCGAGCAGTTTGGTCATGACGGCAGCGTTCGCCTCGCTCATGACCGGCTCGGAGCGATCCGGGCAGGAGAGCAGAATCTTCCCTTCCGCGTCGGTCACGCGATAGTAGGAGCGGTAAGGATGCCAAACGCCGCCGTCGGCAAACACCGTATAAGCGGCGGTCAACTCCCGCAGAGTGGTTCCGTAGCTCATCTGCCCGAGGGCGAGTGCGGCGGTGTTGAAATCGTTTGTCTCCCCCTCCTCCAGCAAATTTTGCAGATGAAACCGATCTTTGGCGAACCGGAAGGATTCCCCCAGACCGACGTCCTGCAAAACCCGGACTGCAACCGTATTGGTGGAATGCGCCACGGCAAACGAGACATTGGTCAACCCCCGATAAACGCCCGACGCGTTGCGCGGCCACGGGCGGTTTGCGCCGTCGCTGAACTCCACCGGGACATCGTCATAGACGCTTGCCCATGTGATTTTCCCCATCTCGAGTGCGGGGCCGTAGACTGTGATCGGCTTGATTGCCGACCCCGGAGGACGCCTGGTCTGCGTTGCGAAATTCTGCACGCGGTTTGCGATTTTCTGCCCGACCGCGCCCGCCACAGCAAGAATATCGCCCGTTTTGACGTCAATCACAATCAATGCCGATTGCGCCGCCTCTCCTTTTGCATTGGTCGGCGTCCGAACGGCTTTCCGATAGTAATTCTCCACATAGGTCTGAAGCGCTTCGTCCTCGGCAATGTCGATGCGAAGCCCACCTGTCAGAGCCGCTTCGGAAGCCTCCGCGCGGCTCATTCCGTAGGTTGCGGCAAGATCGGTGACAACATCCTCAATCACCATGTCGAGGTACCATGAGCGGATCGGTTCATCCGCATGGGTTACGCTTGGCACATTCAATTCCAACGGTGCGGCGACTGCGGCTTCGTAGGTTTCCGAATCCAGATAGCCCTGCTTCTGCATTTCCGAAAGAATGAGATTTCTGCGCTCAAGAGCGTGTTCGGGGTTGCGGATCGGGTTATAATAAGTGGGGTTATTTGTGATTGCGGCGAGCGTGGCGCACTCGGGAAGCGTCAGCTCGGCAACCGCTTTCCCAAAATAATGCTTTGCGGCTTGCGCGATCCCCTCGCAACCGTCCGATAACGGCAACAGGTTGAGATACCGCTCCAAAATTTCGGTTTTATCCAGATTCCTCTCCAAATCGCGTGCATAAAAAACCTCTTGCAGCTTGCGCCTCGGGCTGATCTCTTTATCGCCCGTCACATTCTTGACCAGTTGCTGGGTGATGGTTGACGCGCCGAAGCGATCCGAAAAGCCAAGCACATAATTCACGCTTGCCGCCGCCGTTCGATACCAGTCCACGCCGCGATGTGAGAAAAAGCGTTTGTCCTCGATGGCAACGATCGCATTGATCATATCTCCCGGTATTTCACGGTACGAAATATACGGGATCGGTTCCGAAATCGAAACGCCATCCGTAATCCGCACCTCCTCGCCGATGCGGTTTGCGCGGTCGGTAAAATGATAACGGTAGAATGTCGGAGGTCCTTTGACGACTTTGGTTTGCGTGAAAAGGTCGGTATTGACATCGGTGGCAAACGCGCGTTCCAGCCATAATCCCGCCGCCGTGATCGCGATTGCGAAAAGCAACAGCACCACGCAGATCAGCCCCATCACGATCCGCCAAACGATCCTTTGTTTCGATTTCATGTTCGGTTCCTCCGTTGCAAATTCGTTCGGTCGTTATTCTTTCCCGATTTGACCGTATATCATCACAATGCACGGGAAATACTATCATTACCCGATTTTCAAAAAAATGAGAGGTTCTGAATATGCGTATCGGACGAATCATTCTGGTGCTGTTCGGATTGGCGCTGATCGTTTCTTTGATATTTGCCGTCAGCACGGTGAATGAACTGCGCAGCGCCGTGGCGGAGGCAAACCGTGCAAAGACAAACGCGGAAACGGTTTTGGATAATCTGCGTGCGGAAATACGCGCGGCGGCAGATCGTTCGGTTCCCGTTCAGGCAAACCCGACCGAATCCCCGGAATCACAGCCGGACGCGCGGGAAACCGCACATTCCGATCCCCAGCCCGAAGAACAGTCCTTTCTGCTTTGCCTGCGAGACGGCGCCGTCTGCGTCCTTTCCTCGGACGGTTATCTGATCCGCCGACTGACCGTTGATCCCCGTGCGCTCCCCGCAGTCGACCGCGCCGCGCTCCGGGAAGGAATCACCCTGCGCACATGGAAAGAGGTTCTCGCGCGGATCGAGGATTTGGAAGGATAAATAGATAAATATAATAACAGCCTCGCGGAAAATCCGCGAGGCTGTTATGTCGTTTGATCAGAATTTGAAGGTTTCCTGCAATCCCGCCCATTTTTTGTCTTTATCACTCAAATTCAGCGGGGTACCGTCCGCAAGGGCATATCCTGCGGAGTCTGCGCTTCCCGCATATGCGCCGCGCAGTTCAGGCCATTCAATACCGATGGTCGGGTCGTTCCAAGCCAAGCCGCCTTCGTCGCCGGGGTGATAGAAATCGGTGACCTTATAGCAGAACTCCGCCTCGTCCGACAGAACCAAAAAGCCATGGGCGAAGCCCTCGCTGATATAGAATTGCTTATGGTTTTCGGCAGTCAGCTCTACGCCGAACCACTTGCCGTAGGTCTCGCTCCCCGCTCGCAAATCGACCGCGACGTCATACACGCGCCCGCGGATCACCCGCACCAATTTGCCCTGCGGAAACTGCTTCTGAAAATGCAGCCCGCGCAGAACGCCTTTGGTTGACATACTTTGGTTGTCCTGCACAAACACCATATCAAGCCCGTTTTCGAGCATATCCTTTTGATTGTAGGTCTCAACAAAATAGCCGCGGCTGTCGCCATGAACGGTTGGTTCAATGATATAAAGCCCTTTGATCGGGCATTTGGTTACCTTAATTTGTCCCATGCTGTTCTCCTCGGTTGGTCTCCCCGATCTCCGAAAGGAAGCGCGCGAGTGCGTCCTGCCATGTCGGGAGCGGTTGGAACCCGTTCTCAAGCAATTTGGATTTATCCAGCCGGCTGTTGAACGGACGCGCGGCTTTAGAAAGCCCGTATTCCGCCGTGGTCACAGGTTCGACCCGCGTCGCCATACCCGCTTGCCGGTAGATCTCTTTTGTAAACTCATACCAACTGATATACCCGCCCTCGTTGGTGGCGTGGTAATACCCGTACCGCTCGCTCACGATCATGTCTGCAAGCAGGCGGGAGAGATCGGGGGTGTAGGTCGGCGTTCCGATTTGATCGCAGACCACCCGCACGGTATCATGCGTTTTGCCGACTTTGAGCATGGTTTTGACGAAATTCTTTCCGTTAACGCCGAACACCCACGCGATCCGCACGATGAAATACCGCTCCAAAAGTTCCGCAACCGCAAGCTCACCCTCGAGCTTGCTCTTGCCGTAGACCGACAGCGGCGCATAATCACGGCAGTCGGGCTTCCAAGGCTCGGTTCCCTGCCCGTCAAACACATAGTCGGTGCTGATATAGAGCATCTTTGCACCGATTTCGCGGCAAGCGACCGCGAGATTCCGCGTCCCGCCCGCGTTGACCGCAAACACCTTTTCGCGGTTCTCTTCCTCTTCGGCAAGATCCACCGCCGTCCACGCCGCGGCATGAATCACCGCGTCCGGGCGCACCTGCCCGAGCGCCGCACGCACGGCGTTGGCATCGGTGATGTCCAGCGCAAGGTAAGGATACCCGTTCTCAAGCGTCGGCAACAGATCGCTTCCGACGACTTCATGCCCGCGCCCGGACAACTCGATGAGCACGTCATGCCCCAATTGTCCGGCAACTCCCGTTACAAAAATCTTCATTTCCGATTACCGTACATTTTCTCGTAGTAATTCTGATACTCTCCCGAGATGATGGTCTCCCACCACTCGCGGTTGTCGAGATACCACTGAATGGTTTTTCGGATCCCGTCCTCAAACTTGGTTTCCGGCAACCAGCCCAGCTCGTTGTGAATCTTGGTGGGGTCGATAGCGTAGCGCATATCATGCCCCTTGCGGTCGGCGACATAGGTGATCAGGCTCTCGGGCTTGCCGAGCGCCTTGCAGATGAGCTTTACGATGTCGATGTTGCGCATCTCATTGTGCCCGCCGACGTTATAAACCTCTCCCACGCGTCCCTTCCGAACGATCAGATCAATCGCCTTGCAATGATCCTCAACGTAGAGCCAGTCGCGCACATTCAGCCCCTCGCCGTAGACCGGAAGCGGTTTATCGTTAAGTGCGTTGGCAATCATGAGCGGGATCAGCTTCTCCGGAAAATGATAAGGTCCGTAGTTGTTGGAGCAACGGCTGATCGTGACAGGCAGACCGTAGGTCCTGTGGTAGGCGAGCACCAACAGGTCGGCTCCCGCCTTGGAGGACGAATAGGGACTGCTGGTGTGGATGGGGGTGGTTTCGGTGAAGAACAGATCGGGGCGATCCAACGGGAGGTCGCCGTAGACTTCATCGGTGGAAACCTGATGATAGCGCTTGATGCCGTACTTGCGGCAGGCGTCCATCATGGTTGCCGTTCCCATGATGTTGGTTTGCAGGAAGATGCCGGGATCTTCGATGGAGCGATCCACATGGCTCTCCGCCGCAAAGTTGACCACCACATCCGGATGCTCCTCTTCAAAGAGCCGATAGACCGCTTCGCGATCGCAGATGTCCGCCTTGACAAAGCGGAATTTGGGATGGTTCATCACGGGTGCCAGGGTGGAAAGGTTGCCCGCGTAGGTCAGCTTGTCCAAGCAGATGATCCGATCCTCCGGGTGTTCCTTCAGCATATGGAAAATAAAATTGCTTCCGATGAATCCGGCGCCGCCGGTAACGATGAATGTCATAGTCCTCTCCTTTCGGTCACCGCAGACCGTCTATATATTTGCCGTCCAGCACATCGCGCAAATACTGCCCGTACTGGTTTTTCTTCATGCTTTCCCAAACCGCTTCCAGCTCCTCCTTGGTGATCCAGCCGTTGAGATAGGCGATCTCCTCGAGGCAGGCAATCTTGCGGTGCTGGTGCGTTTCCACGGTTTTGATGAAGTTCGTGGCGTCCACAAGGCTTTCATGCGTTCCCGTGTCCAGCCAAGTGAATCCCTGCCCCAAAAGCTCCACGTGAAGCTCTCCCAGCTCCAGATAGATGCGATTGAGATCGGTGATCTCCAGTTCCCCGCGTGCGGAGGGCTTCAGGTTCTTCGCAAAATCCACCACGCGGTTATCGTAGAAATACAATCCCGTGACGCAATAGTTGCTCTTGGGTTTCGCGGGCTTTTCTTCGATGGAAATCGCCTTGCCGTTGCGGTCAAATTCCACGATGCCAAACCGTTCGGGATCATCCACATAATAACCAAACACCGTTGCGCCCTTGCCGTTCTCCGCCTGCTCAACCGCCGCCTTCAGCCGCTTTTTGAGACCGTGCCCCGCGAAAATATTATCGCCGAGGACCATAGCAACCGTATCGTTTCCGATGAAATCCGCTCCGATAATGAATGCCTGCGCAAGTCCGTCCGGAGAGGGCTGAACCGCATAGGAAAGATTCACGCCGAATTGATGTCCGTCGCCGAGCAGATCGCGGAAACGGGGGGTATCCTGCGGGGTGGAGATCACGAGAATATCGCGGATACCCGCATTCATCAGAACCGAAAGCGGATAATAGATCATGGGTTTGTCGTAGATCGGAAGTAACTGTTTGGATGTGACCTTGGTCAGCGGATAGAGGCGCGTTCCCGAGCCGCCTGCGAGAATAATACCTTTCATTGCTTGAATCCTTTCTGATGTTTTTACGGCAGAATATACAAGCTACCACTCTTATTCTACCACATCAAGGTGTTATTTTCAAGTCTTTTTCTCTAAAAACTCAAAAAAGCCGCTGAAAATCCCCGAAAAAGGGATTTTCAGCGGCTTTTTTGACAAATTTACTCCGCCCAACGCAGAGAGCGTTCTACCGCGCGGTGCCAACCGCGCAACAGGTTCTCCCGCGTCTGTTGCGTCATGGTCGGGGAGAAATGCCGTTCCGGCGTCCAATCCGCTCGGATTGCGTCGATATCGGAATAATATCCTACCCCGAGTCCCGCGAGATATGCGGCGCCAAGCGCCGTTGTCTCCACACACGCGGGTCTTGTGATGTCCAACCCGAGAATATCCGATTGGAACGAGAGCAAAAAGTTGTTTGCCGACGCGCCTCCGTCCACCCGTACCGAACGGATGGGAAACGGCGCGTCCTTTCGCATAGCATCCAAAACGTCGGCTGTCTGATACGCCATTGCCTCCAGCGCCGCCCGAACGATATGCTCCGCCTTCACCGCGCGCGTCAGTCCTTGGATGCTCCCACGCGCGTAGGCATCCCAATACGGTGCGCCCAGCCCGACAAACGCCGGAACAAGATAGACTCCTGCGCTGTCCTCCACCGATCGCGCCATCGCCTCGGTATCCCTTGCATGGCGAAACAGCTTCATGCCGTCGCGCAACCATTGAATGATCGCTCCGCACATGAACACTGACCCCTCCAGCACATAACGGGTGTCATTTCCGATCCTCCAGCCGACCGTGGTCAACAGCCCCTGCGAGGAATCCACGGGTCGGTCACCCGTGTTCATCAGCAAAAAGCCTCCCGTGCCGTAAGTGTTTTTCACGTCACCCGCGTCAAAACAGCACTGCCCGAACAGCGCCGCCTGCTGATCGCCCGCGACGCCCGCAATCGGAATTTCCCTGCCGAAGAGGTTGGTGTCGCTCATTCCAAACACTCCGGACGACGGACGCACCTCAGGCAGCATGGCGGCGGGAATGCGGAACAGGCGCAACAGCTCCGGATCCCACGACATGGTATGGATATTGAACAGGAGCGTCCGCGCGGCGTTTGACGGGTCGGTTGCGTGTACCTTCCCGCCCGTAAGATGCCAAATCAGCCACGAATCGACGGTCCCGAAGAGCAATTCTCCGCGCTCCGCCCGCTCCCGTGCACCCGGGA
>CAKJZF010000129.1 GCA_918290775.1 Clostridiales bacterium
AAGTGGTTGCGTTCGACACGTTGACGCTCGAAGGAACGGAGAAGAACAACTACGTTCTGAAAGTAGGCGAAAACGTACAACAGTCTTCCGCTGTGGTAGATATCGTGGAAAAATCCATCGTCGTAACCATCGTGAACAAGACGAGCGTTTACGGAGAAGAACCGGTCGCGCTTTCGGCTACGACCGAAGCAGGTGCGATCGAAGATGGAGATGTAGTTCCCTATACCCTTGCTTGCGTCGTAAACAACACGAGCGTCGTCGGAACGTACGACATCACGGGTGCCGACACGTCGAGCAACTACGCCGTGACGTTCGTCGGCGAACAGAACGCCTATGAAGTAACGAAACGTCCGATCAACGCAACGGCGGATAATAAAGTCATCAACTATGCTGAAGCCGAACCGGCCTATACCTTCATTCTGAGCGAAGATATTCCCGAGACGGTTTTAGCGGAACTTACGGAAAAGACGACTCTTACTTGCAACGTAGATACCGCTGTTTCCGGCAAATTCGATATCGTCTTCGCTTTCGCGGGCGAATATACGACGGATACGGTACTGGAAAACTATGCGGTCACGCTTGTGAACGCCGTCCTCACCGTCAACAGTCAGTACGTCAGCGAAGGTTTGGTTGCGGACGGTTTGGATCCCGATGACGAATACGAGATCAACCGTACCGACTCCGATGGTGAAAACGATAACGAAAAGGTCGTTGATATCGATATCACGATCAAGGGCGACCCCGATGAAGAGTATATCGGCGAAGCCGACTTGACCGTAACGATCCCCGAATTGATCGATCCCGAATACTTCGATCTGTATAAAGAAGACGAAGACGGCAACGAGACGCTTGTCGATCCGGAAGACTACGAGATCACCGAAGACGGCGAGATCGTCATCCACACGGAAATTCCCGTCCGCTTCGTGTTCAAGAACAAGAAAGGACAGATCTTCGTCGAAGCCGACAAGAAACAGATCCATGACGGCGACGCCCTGCCTGCCTATACCTTCACGGTAACCGGTTGGGACGCGAACGGCGGAGAACTGACGCCGGACATGATCGCCGCAGTGAAAGCCGCGGTTTCCGGCTCGACGAACTATACTTCGGGCGACACGGGTGTGTTTAACATCACCACCTCGTTCAAACAAGGATTCGACCAATACACCGTAGTAAACGGCTTCCGCGTATTGCTTGACAACGCGACGTTGACCGTTCTGCCGAAAATGATCTCCGACAATAACGTTGAAGTGACCATCGAAAACGCCGACGACGCGTTCGACCTCAATATCACGTTGGAAGTAGAGATCAAGACGAATATTCAGACGGAAGAATCCGAGATCGACTACAAAGAGATCGCGGCGAAATTCGTCGACAGACGGAGCGAGATCAGCGCGGTTTACGCCGTTACGCTGTTGCAGACCGAAACGGTCAACGGTGTGGAAACGACCAAAGAGATCCAACCCGAAGACATCAAGCCCGGTACGGTCCTCATCATCAAGATGGCGATCCCCGAACACCTGCTCGGAAGAAAGTTCCATATCCTGCACATTCACAACGCAAATGACGTTGAAGAAGTGAAAGACGAAAACGTGGAGATCAAAGACGGATTCGTTTACATCAAGACCGACCGCCTTTCCGACTTCGCCTTCGTCAATTTGAAGGCTAACGAGGAGATGGGACATAAATCCTTCTGTATCGGTTGGATCCTGTTCATTCTCGACTGCATCATGCTGGCGTATCTGATAATCCACATAATCCTGAAGAGACGTAAGCTGCTCGGACTGATCGGATTGATCGCGTCCGGCTTAGTCGTCGCGATCGGCATTGTTATCATC
>CAKJZF010000130.1 GCA_918290775.1 Clostridiales bacterium
CCCCCCCCCCCCCCCCCAAGGTCTTCCCCCTCCTTTGGCGCTTCGGCAGTTTGCAATAAAAAAAATGCAAACATTCGGAATGATTTTGTTAGATTGACAGTTGATTTTTGTCGGAAAATATGGTAGAATTTAAGAGGTAATTCATTCAGGGCTACGATGGGTATGCGGAATTGGTTTGAATGACCGTTTTCTTTTTTCAAAGACGACCGAAGGAGAAAGGGGGAGCGAAGCGATGAAGCTGCTGGAAGAGCGGATCCGCAAGGACGGCAAGGTGTACGCCGGCGACGTGCTGAAAGTGGACAGTTTCCTCAACCATCAGATCGACGTGGACTTTCTCTGCGAGGTTGGAAAAGAATTCTACCATATTTATAAGGACTGCGGCGTGAACAAGATCCTGACCGTTGAAGCGAGCGGCATCGGGGTGGCTTGTCTGACGGCGCAGTATTTTCATTGCCCGGCGGTGTTCGCGAAGAAGAGCAAGACCTCTAACATCGGAAACGACTTTTGGAGCGCCAAGGCGCATTCCTACACCCACGGGACCGACAACACGCTGATCGTTTCCAAGTCCTATCTCGGGAAGGGCGACCGGGTTCTGATTCTGGACGACTTTCTGGCAAACGGATGCGCGGCGACGGCGATGGCGGAGCTCTGCGAGCAGGCGGGAGCCGCGGTGGTCGGCGTCGGAGCGGTGATTGAAAAAGCATATCAAAAAGGAGGGGACGCACTGCGCAAGAGCGGATTCCGCGTGGAATCGCTGGCGCGGATCGCCTCCATGAGCCCGGAGGACGGAATCCGATTCTGCGAATGAGCGGGACGGACAAGCCACGGGCTTTTTGAATTGGAAATGGAAAATGTCCAGCTTCCCTTTGTGTTGGTTTACCGCGGCAAAGCCGCTGTAGATAAAAATTTTTTAGGAGGAACAGAAAATGTTCAAGAAAGTACTTTCCCTGTGTCTGGCTGCTCTCATGGTTCTCGGTTGCCTCGCGGCATTCGCGTCCTGCGGCAGCAAAGAGAGATTGGGCGAGAGCGCGGAGTTGCTTCCCAGAGAAACAATTGCGAGCACCGTCACCGTCCCGTCCGATTTCAAAATCGGTCTGATCACGCTCCACGATGAGCAGTCCACCTACGACAAGAACTTCATTGACGCATTCAAGTCCGTCACCAAGGCGATGGGCATTGCCGATGAAAACGCGATCGTCGTCAGCAACATCCCCGAATCCGAGGCTTGCTACAACACCGCGGTTGACCTTGTCGGAAGAGGCTGCAAAGTGATCTTTGCGGATAGCTTCGGTCATGAGGAACACCTCCTCCGCGCCGCGAAGGAATATCCGAACGTGCAGTTCTGCCACGCAACGGGTACCACCGCGCACACCGAGAACCTCGCAAACTTCCACAACGCGTTCGCTTCCATCTATGAGGGTCGTTACCTCGCCGGCATCGTTGCAGGTCTGAAGCTCAACGAGATGATCGCAAACGGCAAGATCACCGCTGATCAGGCTGTGATGGGTTACGTTGGCGCGTTCACCTACGCGGAAGTGGTTTCGGGTCTGACCTCTTTCTACCTCGGCGCAAAGTCGGTTTGCCCGAGCGTGACCATGAAGGTTCGTTACACCGGTTCTTGGTATGATCAGGCGGCGGAGCAGGAAGCTGCAAACGCTCTGATCAAAAAGGACAAGTGCGTTCTGATCAGCCAGCACGCCGACTCTCTGGGCGCTCCGAAGGCTTGCCAGAAGGCGAAGGTTCCGAACGTTTCCTACAACGGCTCTACCTACAGCGCCGGCAAGGACACCTGGATGGTTTCTTCCGCCATCAACTGGGCTCCTTACTTCCAGTACATCATTGAGCAGACCGTGAAGGGTGAGGCAATCGTCACCGACTGGACCGGAACCATTGCAAACAACGCAGTCGTTCTTTCCGGCTTGAACCAGGACGTCGTTGCCGAAGGCACGAAGGCTGCTCTTGATACCGCCATCGCCGCTCTCAAAGCCGGCACGCTCCATGTGTTCGACACCAGCAAGTTCACCAAGGACGGCGCAACCCTGACCTCCTACCTGGCAGACGTTGACACCGACGCCGCTTTCACGCCGGATACCAACGTCATCAGCGACGGTTACTTCCATGAATCCGAGTACCGTTCCGCTCCGTACTTCGACATCAACATCGACGGCATTACCTATCTGAACACCGCGTTCTGATCTCCGAACAGGAGATGGACTCTGCCCCCACGGAATCCGATTCGGATTCCGTGGGGTTTACCGCTTTTTCTCAAAGAGGAGGCTTTATGGAACCCAAGCTCGCATTACAACTCAAAGGAATCTCCAAACGGTTCGGCAATGTGATCGCCAACAACAAGGTGGATTTGGATCTGCGCTATGGCGAGATTCTTGCCGTTCTCGGCGAAAACGGGAGCGGAAAGACCACGTTGATGAATATGATCGCGGGAATTTACTACCCCGACGAGGGCGAAATTTTCGTGAACGGAGAACCGGTCGCCATTCAGTCTCCGAAGGATGCGTTTGACCATCGCATCGGAATGATCCATCAGCATTTCAAGCTGGTCGATATTTTTACGGCAACCGAAAACATCGTGCTGGGAATCGACGACGGCAAGAAATTCAACCTCGCCGAAGCCGAAAAAAGCGTTTCGGAGATCACGGAACGGTACGGATTCGAGATGAACCCGCATAAAAAGATCTACAACATGGCGGTCTCCGAAAAGCAGACCGTTGAGATCCTGAAGGTGCTTTACCGCGGAGCGGACATCCTGATTCTGGATGAACCGACCGCCGTTCTGACGCCGCAGGAAACCGACAAGCTCTTTGCCGTTCTGCGCAGGATGCGCGAGGACGGAAAGTCCATCATCATCATTACGCATAAGCTCCATGAGGTCATGGCGATCTCGGATCGCGTTGCCGTTCTGCGGCGGGGCGAACACATCGCAACGGTTGAGACCGCGGAGTCAACAGAGGCGTCGCTGACCGAGATGATGGTTGGGAAAAAGGTCAGCCTGAACATTGAAAGAGACGAGCCGAAAGGCCCTGTAGACCGTTTGGAAGTCCGGGGGGTGAATTGCGTCAGTCCCGAGGGCGTCAAACTGTTGGACGATATCAACTTTACCGCGCGGGCGGGGGAAATTCTCGGCATCGCGGGCATCGCGGGAAGCGGACAGCGGGAACTGCTGGAAGCCATCGCGGGATTGCAGCCGCTGGAGAGCGGGGAGATCATTTACCACAACCCGCAAACCGAGGAGGCGGAGGATCTGCGAAACAAAACGCCGCAGCAGATCCGCGAACTCGGCGTTCGGCTCTCCTTCGTCCCCGAGGACCGGCTGGGCATGGGACTGGTTGGGAACATGGACATCATCGACAACATGATGCTCCGAAGCTACCGCCGCGGGAAATCCATCTTCCTCGACCGCAAACAGCCGCACGCACTTGCCGACGAAATCATCTCTTCGCTCGAGGTGGTGACGCCGAACGCGCAAACGCCGGTTCGGCGGCTGTCGGGAGGAAACGTTCAGAAGGTGCTGGTCGGGCGCGAGATCGCCTCGGCGCCAACGGTTCTGATGGCGGCATACCCGGTTCGAGGACTGGACATCAACTCGTCCTACACCATCTATAACCTGTTGAACGGGCAAAAGAAAAACGGCGTTGCCGTGATTTACGTCGGCGAGGATCTCGACGTGCTGTTGGAGCTTTGCGACCGCATCCTCGTAATCTGCGGCGGCAAGATTTCCGGGATCGTGGACGGCAGAACCGCCACCAAGGAGCAGGTCGGTCTGCTCATGACGAAGGTCGGCGGCGAGACGCCGAAGGAAAAGGAGGTGACAGGCGCATGAACGAAGAGGAATCCAAGTCCATCGGGGAACAGCCGGAGAAAACACCGGTCGCCCCGGCGGAAGAAAAGAAGGAGCGCGAACCGCTCTTCCACATCACAAAGCGGGACGGCGTCACCTGGAAGCAGGCGATCGGGATCCGTGCGCTCGCGATTTTGGCGGCGTTGGTGTTTTCTGCGCTTGTGACCGTGGTTCTGACAAGGGATAATCCCTTGTCGGTCTATGCAACGCTGGTGAAGGGCGCGTTCGGCAAAGGACGGACGCTGGTCACGATCCATGACATCGCCATCCTGCTCTGCGTCTCTCTCGCGGTCACGCCGGCGTTCCGGATGCGCTTCTGGAACACAGGCGCCGAGGGGCAAACGCTCATCGGCGGACTTGCAACCGCTTTGGTGATGTTCGGTTTGCATGACAAGGTTCCAACCGCGGTGCTGGTTCTGCTGATGCTGCTGGCGGGGCTTGCGGCGGGCGCGGTTTGGGGCGTGATCCCTGCCGTTTTCAAGGCACAATGGAAAACGAACGAAACGCTCTTTACGCTGATGATGAACTACGTTGCCATCCAATTGGTGCAGTATTTCCTCAAAGTTGCCGACAAGAGCGGATCCAACGTGGTCGGTCCGCGCCTGCTCGGCGACGGGATCCCGAATCTGTTCGGCGTGCCGTATCTGTTCAACATTTTGGTGGTTGGCGTTCTGACCGGCGTTCTGTACGTATACCTGCGCTACAGCAAGCACGGGTATGAAATTTCGGTGGTCGGCGAGAGCGAAAACACGGCGCGGTATATCGGAATCAACGTCAAAAAGGTCATCATCCGAACGATGGTTCTTTCGGGTCTGATCTGCGGACTGGCGGGCTTCCTGATCGTCGGCGGCGCGTCGCACGCGGTCAACCCCGACATCGTCGGCGGGCGCGGATTTACGGCAATCATGGTCTCGTGGCTCGGCAAATTCAACCCGCTCTACATGATCCTGACAACGCTTCTGATCGTGTTCATGGGGCGCGGAGCGGACGAGATTTCCACCCAGTTTGGCTTGAGCACCTCGTTTTCGGACATTCTGACAGGCATCATTCTGTTCTTCATCATCGGCTGCGAGTTCTTCATCCGCTACCAAGTGCATTTCAATCGGCGCAAGAAAGCCGAAACGGCCGAAGAAAAGGAGGAATCCTGATATGGATCTGTTTGCGGAATTCATCAGCCGCGCCGTCATGCAGGGAACGCCGCTTTTGCTGGGCGCGGTCGGCGAGATCATCACCGAGAAATCGGGCAACCTGAACCTCGGTATTCCGGGCATCATGTACGTGGGCGCGATTTCGGGCGTGATCGGGGCGTTTTTCTATGAAAATTCGAGTATCTACGTTCCGTTTCTCGGCGTGATCATCGCCCTGCTGTCCTGCCTGATCGGCGCCTTGCTGGCTTCGCTGATTTATTGTTTCCTGACCATTACGCTCCGCGCCAACCAAAACGTGACCGGCTTGGCGCTGACCACCTTCGGCGTCGGCTTCGGAAACTTTTTCGGCGGTTCGCTGATCAAGGTGACCAAGAGCACCGTCCCCTATATCTCCCTCTCCGACACGGGCGACGCCTTCGCGGCAACGCTCCCGTTTGCGGAAAATTTGGGTTGGTTCGGAACGCTCTTCTTCTCCTACGGATTCCTAGTCTATCTTGCCATCGCGATCGCGATTCTCGCGTCGGTTTTCCTCAATCGGACGCGTACGGGTTTGCACCTGCGTGCCGTTGGCGAGAACCCCGCAACTGCCGACGCGGCGGGAATCAACGTCACCAAGTATAAGTACTTCGCAACCTGCGCCGGCGGCATGATCGCAGGTCTGGGCGGACTGTATTTCATCATGGATTATATGGGCGGGATCTGGTCGAATAACGGCTTCGGCGACCGCGGATGGCTTGCGATCGCAATCGTGATTTTCGCCATCTGGCGACCGAAACTCGCCATTCCCGCGTCGTACCTCTTCGGCGCACTCTATATCCTGTTCAACTACATGAATATGTCCATGCAGATGATCCCTATCCTGCAAATGCTGCCGTACGTCGTTACCATCGCCGCGCTGATCTTTACCAGCGTCCGCAAAAAACGCGAAAATCAACCCCCCGCTTCCCTCGGGCTGTCTTACTTCCGAGAAGAACGATAGGGGTTGAAAGGAAGGGGTAAGACCTTGAGGGGGCGCTCGTTCGTTTCTTGCAAGAAACTAACGAGCG
>CAKJZF010000131.1 GCA_918290775.1 Clostridiales bacterium
ACCGTCCCCTGACCGGAACGCCCGAAGAAACCCTGGAGGTGCTCCGCGAGATCGAAGGGGCGGGCGGCGTGCCGATCACGGGGCTGATCAACAACTCGAACCTCGGACGCGAAACCGCCCCCGCAGACGTGCTTGCGTCGGTATCCTACGCCGAGGAGGTCAGCCGCCTTTCGGGACTACCCGTCCGGATGACGACGGCGGAACGGGGGGTTTGCGCCTCCCTTGCGGGAAAGATCCCCGATCTTTTCCCTCTCGATCTGCAAAAGAAGATCGGGTAAAACAAAGACGATCATACGAAAAGGAGTGCTGAATATGAACAAGTTGACTTTCCGCACCGACAACTGCAAGGGTTGCGGGCTCTGCGTCGACGTCTGCCCCAAAGGGGTTCTGGCGCTCGCCGAGGACGTTATCAACAAGAAGGGTCATCACCCCGTGACCGCGGTGAAACCCGACCTCTGCATCGCCTGCGCGTTCTGCGCTACGATGTGCCCCGACTGCATCATCGAGGTTGAGAAAGGAGTCTGACGATGGAAAAGAAAGTACTGATGAAGGGCAACGAGGCGATCGCCGAAGCGGCGATCCGCGCCGGTTGCCGTCACTATTTCGGGTACCCGATCACCCCGCAGACCGAGATCGCCGCGTATATGGCGAAACGGATGCCGAAGATCGGCGGTACGTTTTTGCAGGCGGAATCCGAGATCGCCGCGATCAACATGGTCTACGGCGTGGCGTCCGCCGGGCTTCGCGTCATGACCTCGTCCTCCTCTCCCGGAGTCTCGCTCAAGGGCGAGGGACTTTCCTACCTTGCCGGCGCCGATCTTCCGGCGTTGGTGGTCAACGTTCAGCGCGGCGGTCCCGGACTCGGCGGCATTCAGCCCAGCCAGTCGGATTACTTCCAGGCGACCCGCGGCGCGGGACACGGCGACTTCCACATGATCGTTCTGGCTCCCGCCTCGGTGCAGGAGATGGCGGAACTGACCGTCAAGGCGTTTGATCTCGCCGACAAATACCGCATGACCTCGATGCTGCTTGCCGACGGTACGATGGGGCAGATGATGGAGCCCGTGGACCTCAACTTCGAGGTCGCTCCCGCTCCCGAGAAGCCGTGGGCGACGACGGGCACCGAGATGAAGCGCAAGCACAACATCGTGAACTCGCTCTCTCTCGTCCCCGAGGAGTTGGAGAAACTGAACATCGCCCGCTTCGAGCGCTACGAGCTCGTGAAGCAGAACGAGACGATGTACGAAGAGTATATGATGGACGACGCGGAGATCGCGATCGCGGCGTTCGGCATCGCGGCGCGCGTCAGCAAGAACGCCGTGAACGAAGCGCGCAAGAGAGGGATCAAGGCGGGACTGATCCGTCCGATCACACTGTGGCCCTTCCCCGACGCACCCTTCAAGAAAGCGGCGACACACGTCAAGGAGATCATCTCCGTGGAGCTCAATATGGGGCAGATGATCGAGGACGTGCGCCTCGCTTCCGAGTGCAAGGTCAAGGTGTCCCTGTGCAACCGCGTGGGCGGCATGATCCCCTCGCCCGAGCAAGTGCTCGACGCGATCGTGAAAGCAAGTAAGTAAGGGAGGTAACGGAAATGGTAGTATACGATAAACCGCACGCACTTTTGGACGTGCCCCTGCATTATTGCCCCGGTTGTCTGCACGGCGTCGTGCATAAACTCGTGGCGGAAGTGATCGACGAACTCGGCATCGAGGGCAAGACCATCGGCATCGCGCCGGTCGGTTGCTCCGTGATGGCGTACGACTATTTCGCCTGTGATATGATCGAAGCCGCGCACGGCAGAGCCCCCGCGGTCGCGACGGGCGTCAAGAGAGCCGACCCCTCCAAGGTGGTCTTCACCTATCAGGGCGACGGCGACCTCGCCTCCATCGGTATGGCGGAGACCGTCCATGCTGCGGCAAGGAACGAGAACATCACCGTGATCTTTATCAACAACGCGATCTACGGCATGACGGGCGGCCAGATGGCGCCGACCTCCCTCGTCGGGCAGGTCACCCAGACCTCTCCCTACGGCAGAGATCCTAAGCTGTGCGGCTACCCCATCAGGGTATGCGAGCTCCTCTCCGAGCTCGAGGGCCCCGAGTAT
>CAKJZF010000132.1 GCA_918290775.1 Clostridiales bacterium
CGTACCCTTCGGGCGGGGTCGGAACCTCGCCCTCGTGCGCCTGCACCGTGACGAGTTGATCGCCCGCCAGAATGAAGATCACGTCGTAGAGGGTCAACCCGTACTCCCCGACCGTCGCCACGTAGGTCGTTTTGGAGGTCGCCGGGGCGAACTCCTTATCCCATCCCGTGATCTTGTAGAAGTGGTCGGAGGTCTCCCAGGAGGTTTCGCCGGGATAAACCGGGATCTCGCCCGCCGGCGTCTCGACGGCGGTTTCCTTCCCGTTCACCGAGAAGGTGATCGTGTAGGCGTCCTTTTCCCCGCACCCCGACAGCAGGGTCAGGCAGGGAAGCAGGAGCAGAACGAAAGAGAGCAGCAGGGCGATCGATCGTTTCATGGGAATCCCCTTTCCGCGTGTTCGATACCATTATACTATACGGAGAGTCAAAAAGCAAGAAAAAGGTTCCCCGGCGTTTGCCGGGGAACCCTTCGGTTTCGTTTGGAATCAGAGTTCCGCGAAATACTTGATGGTGCGGACCATCTGGCTGGTGTAGGAGTTCTCGTTGTCGTACCACGACACGACCTGCACCTGATAGGTGTCGTCGTCGATCTTGGTGACCATGGTCTGGGTCGCGTCGAACAGCGAGCCGAACCGCATCCCGATCACGTCGGAGGAAACGATCGGGTCGGTGTTGTAGCCGAAGGACTCGGACGAAGCGGCTTTCATCGCGGCGTTGATGCCGTCGGCGGTGATATCCTTGCCCTTGATGACGGCGACGAGGATGGTGGTCGAGCCGGTCACGACCGGAACTCTCTGCGCCGAACCGATCAGCTTGCCGTTCAGTTCGGGGATAACCAGACCGATCGCCTTCGCGGCGCCGGTGGAGTTCGGAACGATGTTGGCGGCGCCGGCGCGAGCGCGGCGGAGGTCGCCTTTACGGTGCGGGCCGTCCAGGATCATCTGGTCGCCGGTGTAGGCGTGCACGGTGGTCATGATGCCCGACACGATGGGAGCGTAGTCGTTCAGAGCCTTCGCCATCGGAGCGAGGCAGTTGGTGGTGCAGGACGCGGCGGAAATGATCTGATCGTCCTTGGTCAGAGTCTTCTCGTTGACCGAGAACACGATGGTCTTGAGGTCCTTACCGGCGGGAGCCGAAATCACGACCTTCTTGGCGCCGGCGTTGATGTGCGCCATGGATTTTTCCTTGCTGGTGTAGAAGCCGGTGCACTCGAGCACGACGTCAACCCCGAGTTCTCCCCAAGGGCAGTTGTTCGCGTCCTTCTCGGCGTAGATGCGGATCTTCTTGCCGTCGACCGTGATGCTGTTCTCGTCGGCGGTGACGGTATC
>CAKJZF010000133.1 GCA_918290775.1 Clostridiales bacterium
CGTGGTCGGTCAAAACAACTACGTCACGTCGAGTACGCTTGACCCGTCGCGCGGGCGGTACGAGATCGTTCCGACCTCGTCCTTAACAACCGGTTACATGCTGAACGCGATGATCGTCGCCCCAAAAGACAAGAACATAACTGCCAGCAACCGTCCGGCGACCTACTTTGCAAGCGGAAGCGCAGCCATCGGCACCAAGCTCGGGAAAGTCGCCGTTCTGTTCGTCAAGGCGTCGAACCCGACGACCCAGACGCTTACCTTTACCGCCGCGCCGGCTTCAAGTGAAACGCTCTACTATTACGTTTCCGGTCTGGCGGCGGGAACCTGGCGCGTCACGGACAGCAACGGAAGCGTAAACAAAACCGTCAGTGCGGATAGCAATCTGCTGCAGTTTGACGCGCGCACCGGCAGCATCACGCTGACCTATATCGGCAGCGGCAACTAAACCGTAAGATACCAACGCAAATAAAAATCCACCCGCTTAGCGGGTGGTATTTCATTTTCGGGCATAGCCCTAAACACTACTGGCGACGCACAAGTGCGTTTTAGATTGGCCTGCCAGCCACGCATCTATTACTTGCTACCCATTAAATGGGTTTGGGGGAACGCATCCCTATCATTCTTTCCTTACTATCTTTGTTTGATTTGCAAGTTAATCTTTGCTCTTGTTAATTCCTCCTTTTTATGCTAAACTGTTTGTGTCTATGACATCTTTGTCATAGATAATCCTCCATTTGCGGTTCTTGGTTTGGACTGGCAGGTCTTTCCTTTGCTACCGCAAACGGAGGATTTTTCTCACCGGTTAACCTTTTTTCAACCACGCGACTATCGCGTGGTTTTCAGGCTACAATGAAAACGCCCGCGCGTTACGCGCGGGCGTTTTTTGCGTGGAGAACCCCGGTCAGGACAGAAGGGAAAGCAACTCGTCCCGTTTTGCGATCACCGCCGCGACCAACGGGCGGTAATCGGTTTCCGTCCGGGCGCGAAACAGTTCGGTGATCTCGCCGATCGGGACCGAAAGGGGGGTCAGGGCGAGGTTGGCGGTCACGCCTTTCAGGGCGTGCGCGAGCGCGAACCCCCGATCGAGGTCCCCGCTCTCCGCCGCGTCCCGGAGTTCGTCGAACGCGGGGTCGCGGATCGCCTTCTCCACCAATCTGAAATAGAAGGTCTCGTTATTGATACACCTCTGCAATCCTTCCTCGACGTTCACGCCGAGCGCGCGGAGACTTTCGAGCGACAGCATAATTCTACTCCTTTTTCTCACGGTCGCCGATCATTCGGCGGAGAACCGTTCGCTAACGAATTTTTCAAACTCGGCGGCGGGTTTCGGGGGCGAGAAATAGTATCCC
>CAKJZF010000134.1 GCA_918290775.1 Clostridiales bacterium
CGTCAGAGGTCACCTCGCGTGGTCGGCAAACTGTTTCGCGCGGTCTTTTTCGCGTTGATTCTCGCGGTCAACATCATCGTCATTTGGCGGATGTGTTCCTCGGGAGACCCGAAGTCGGTGCGCGTTCTCGCGCCGAACGACCGGCTGATCGCCGCCTATGAAGCGTCCGGCGGCAAGCTCTCGGCGTACCGCCAAGAGCAGGGAACGGTCACGCGCGCGCCGAACAACGCCGGTTATTTTTCGGTCACGCGCTGCGTGTTCCTACCCGAGGCGCGGCAGGTGCAGCTGGTTTTCCGCTATAACAACAGCACGCTCCGCCATCTCGCCGAGGACAAGGGACTGGACGAAATCCCTGCCAAATCCGGGGTTTGGTTTGACGTCTCGCTCGTCAAGACCGCCGACCTCACACCCGGCAACGCCGCCGACAACGCCGCCGACAACGCCGATCCCGCCGCCCGGAGCGAAGTTCGGTATCATCCCTCGGGCGAACCGGTTCGCGCCGAGACCGCGCTCTACACCTATTTTCGCTACACGTTCGACGACGTGGACGTTGACTCCGCGACGATCGGCGTGTTTGCCGACGTCTATTTTCTCGGCGACCTCGACTATGAAGCCGCGCCCTACGGCACGCTCTGCCTTTGGGACAGCGACTCCGAAAACATCCCCTACCATCTCACCAAAGCCGACCGCAAAGCGCTGGAGCGCCCATAAAGGTCAAGAGACTGCCCAAGGGGAAACTTTTTGAAAAAAGTTTCCCCTTGGATCCTCTTCAAAAACTTTTATCACTGTTTGTGCTAACAGAGCAAACAGACGGGATGTTTGGATGTTGAATACCGCCGCTTTGCGGCGGTATTCTAATCAAACCATCCGGCTGCCTGCCCATTGCCGCGCGGGCTTACGGCGAGCCCCCGCGACAACGGATTACAAATGTTTTACCATTTCAAAAATTTTGGCAGAACGCCAAATATATAAAAGAGAGGATCAGAACCATGTTCATTCCCTACACGCACGAAAGCATCCGTCTGACCGGGCGCTGGGACACCCGCGACCCGAAGGTTGCCGTCGCGACGGCAACCGGGTCCTACATCGAGTTCGCCTTCCGCGGGACGACCGCCCTTGCGCGGTTTGACGCCGAAGCGAACATCTTTCCCCTGCACCTTTGGATGCAGCTCGACGGCGGTGCGCTCTGCGAGGCGCCGATTGACTACGCGCTGCGTTTCGTGGCGAAGGAAGGCGGCGAACACATTGCCCGCATCATTTTCAAGGGCGGTTCCGAAGCTTCCGACCGTTGGTTTCCGCCGCTGCATGGCAGGGTGGCGTTTCTCGGCGTTCAGCTTACCGCGCCGAGCGAACCCGCGCCGCTCCCGCCGGACGTGCGCAAGACCATTGAGTTCGTCGGCGACAGCATCACCGAGGGCGTTTTGATCGACGTGGACTACCACGAAGGCTTTCGCGCGTTCTCGCCCGTGGATCAGCTCAACCGTGCGCTTCAGGACGACGTTTGCGCTACCTACGCGTGGCTGACCGCCGAGGCGCTCAACCTCCGACCCTATTTCATGGGTTACGGCGCGGTCGGGGTGACGCGTGCGGGGCAATCGGGCGTTCCCGCCGTCGGGGAGTCCTACCCGTATAACTTCGAAGGTTCGCCGGTGACCTATCCGTCCTGCGATTACATTCTGATCAACCACGGCGCCAACGACCGCGGCAAAGGCGTTGAAGCGTACCTTTCAAAGTACGCCGAGCTGCTCGACCTCATCCGTGCCCGCAACCCGAAGTCCACGGTCATCGCGCTCTCCGCGTTCTGCGGCTTCGCGCAAACCGAGCTGGGCGAGATGATCGCCGCCTACAACGCAAAGAACGGATGCAACGTTCGTTTCATCAACGGCGGCAACTGGGTTCCGCCCGAACCGCTCCATCCCCTGCGCGACGGTCACCGCGTCATCGCCGACCGTCTGACCCCCCTCCTGCGGGAGATCGTCGGGTAAGATGCGTGCCGTGATTTTGACAGGGGGCGATTGCTTCCCCGATCGTCTTTCTGCCGATGAACGCCCCGTCCGCGGGGATCTGGTGATCGCCGCGGACGCCGGCTTGCGCGTCGCGAACGCGCTCGGGGTCACGCCGCAGATTCTCCTCGGCGATTTTGATTCGCTCGGCGACCCCGAAGGGCTTGGGTTGCCGTCCTCGGTCGAGATTCTTCGCGTTCCCGCCGAGAAGGACGACACCGACACCCAACTTGCCGCGTCGGTTGCCCTTTCGCGCGGCGCGGACTCGATTCTGTTCGTCGGCGGCTTCGGGGGCCGCCTCGACCACGCGCTGGCAAACCTCGCGCTTCTCGAGGATCTCGCCCGCCGGCGCGTCCCCGCCCAAATGGTCAACGGCGCCGCACGCGCACGCTTTCTTCCGTCCGGGTCGGTCACGATTCCGCGCGACCCGCGCTTCCGCTTTCTCTCCGTCTTTCCCGCCGACCGCTCCGCCGCCGGCGTGACGCTCGAGGGGTGCAAGTACCCCCTCTTGAACGCAACCGTCCGCCGCAGATCCGCCGGCTTCACCACGTCCAACGAGATCACCCAACCCTTCGCTCGCGTCTGTGTCCGCTCCGGCGGCATTTGGATCGTTGAGTGGGAAGGGTAAGACCTTGAGGGGGCGCTCTTTCGTTTCTTGCAAGA
>CAKJZF010000135.1 GCA_918290775.1 Clostridiales bacterium
AGTGAGAACGATGGAAGCCTTGACCACCTGACCGCGCACTTCGTCGGGCGCGGCGGAAACGCCGCATTCCAGCACGTAGGGAAGCTCCATGATTACGCTCTCGATCTCAAACGGACCGATGCGGTAGCCGGAGGACTTGATGACGTCGTCCACGCGACCGACATACCAGTAGAACCCGTCCTCATCGCGCCATGCGACGTCGCCGGTATGGTAGTAGCCGTCGCGCCAGACCTCGGCGGTCTTTTCGGGATCGTTGTAATAGCCGATCGAGAGACCGCAGGGCAGACCGTTTTTGATGTTGATGACGATTTCACCGTTTTCGCTGTTTTTGACCGGCTTTCCGTCGGCGTCCACCAGCTCCACGTTGTAGATCGGGGCGGGCTTGCCCATCGAGCCGACCTTATGCGGTGCACCCACCATGTTGCCGATGATCATCGTGCTTTCGGATTGACCGAAGCCTTCGTGAATCTGCAATCCGGTCAATCGCTCAAACTGACGGTAGACCTCGGGGTTGAGCGCCTCGCCCGCCGTGGTCATATGCCGGACGGACGAGAGGTCGTATTGGGAGATGTCCTGCTTGATCATCATGCGGAGCATGGTCGGCGGGGCGCAGAAAGTGGTGATATGGTATTTGGCGAACATGGGAAGAATGTCGGCGGCGTCGAAACGGTCGAAATCATAAACAAAGGTTGCCGCCTCGCAGAGCCACTGACCGTAGAATTTACCCCACATGGATTTTGCCCACCCGGTGTCCGAGATGGTGAAATGAAGCCCGTCGGGGTCAACGGTGTGCCAATATTTGGCGGTGTGGAAGTGCCCCAAAGCATATTTGTAATTGTGCAGGGTGATCTTCGGATAGCCGGAGGTCCCGGACGTGAAGAACGCAAGCATGGGATCGTCACCGCCGGGGGTATCGTCGGTGCGGTAGAAATGGGTACTGTAAAGTTGATACTCTTCGTCGAAGTTATGCCAACCGTCGCGGTCTCCGCCAACCAATATTTTGGTTTTGAGAGAGGGGCAGGACTCTGCTGCAATATCCACTTGATGAGCGGTGTCGCCGTCGGCGGTGCAGAGGATTGCGCTCACGCCTGCCGACTGGAAACGGTACTCAAAATCATGGGATTGCAACTGATTGACGGCGGGAATGGCGATTGCTCCCAGTTTGTTCAGACCCAGCGTTGCAAACCAAAACTGATAATGCCGTTTGAGAACCAGCATGACGCGGTCGCCTTTTTTGATGCCGAGCGCCTTGAAATAGTTGGCGCATTGAGCAGACCCTCGCTTGAGGTCGTTGAAGGTGAAGCGACGTTCGGTCTTATCGCGGGAGATGTGGAGCATGGCAAGCTTGTCGGGATTCTTCTTGGCAAGAGCGTCCACCAAATCGAAAGCGAAGTTAAAATGTTCGGTGTTTTTGAACTGAATGGAAACGGGCGTTCCGTTTTCATCTTCCACCACGTCGATGTAGTTGTGCCAGATTCGGTCGCTGTCGTCTTTCCGTGCAGGGACGGGCTCGGTGACAACTTTGGGAGCCTCCAGCTCGGGAATCGGTTCGCCGGAGGGATTGAGGACGATCGCGTAGAACACGCAATCCTCGCCCTCGGCGGCGATCATGCCGTGGGGCGTTTTGCTGTCAAAATAGATGCTGTCGCCGGGACCGAGGGTCTCGCGGTGCTTGCCGACCTGAACGGTCAGATGCCCCTTCACTACGATGTCGCATTCCTGACCGTCATGGGTGGTCAGTTCGATGTCTCGCGCGGCGGCTTCGGGATCATAGCTGATGGTAACGTACAGCGGCTCGGCGATGCGGTTCTGAAAGTCGTAGGCAAGGTTGAAATAGGTCATGCCGTGTGCTTTGGCAACCTCTTGCCCGTCGCCGCTGCGGGTCACGGTGTAGGAGCGGAGCTTGGGGCTGTAGCCCTCGATGATGTCGGTCACATTCACGCCGAGCAGGGTTGCGCAGCGGTAGATGAAGGCGAAGTTGAGGTCGCTTCTGCCGTTTTCGCAGTCGATGTATTCTGCCACAGACGTGTCGGTTCCTTCAGCCATCTGTTCCGGCGTGAAGCCCTGAATTTCGCGCAGTTCACGAATGCGCTCCGCCATCTCGCGGATCTTTTGATCAAGTTCTGTCATGATGGCTCAAATCCTTTCCGGGACGAAAAAGCGCACCCGTCCCAAAGCAATTGTGACTTTGAGACGGGTGCAGATTCACACTCGCGGTACCACTCAAATTGCGGTCCACCGACCGCCACTCATCCGGATCTGAAGAATCCGTATGCCTTGACGCAGCAATCACGGGGAGGTTCTACCGGCGGGAGCGGGACAACGCCCGTTCGCTTTCTTCCTCCCGGCTCTGGAACTACAAACCGCACAAACGTTCCATGGCTTGCACCAACCGCCATTTCTCTGCGGGAATCGCCTTTGTGAAGTCCTTTCCTTCATCGCCTTTTCAGAATGGAATTATTTTATCACAATTACAGTGATTTGTCAAGTTTTTTTTGATTATTTTGCAATTTTTAAATATAATCTTGCAATTTCAACGGGAAAACGCTTTCCGAACGGGGACTTTTTGAATTTTTTTACAATTGATTGCGCCGGATCTTTCCGCTGATGGTCTTGGGCAGCTCGTCGCGGAACACCACGATGCGGGGATACTTGTAGGGAGCGGTGTGGGTTTTGACGTAGTTCTGAATCTCTTTTTTCAGCTCCTCGGTCGGTTCGGTTCCCTTAGTGAGAACGATGGAAGCCTTGACCACCTGACCGCGCACTTCGTCGGGCGCGGCGGAAACGCCG
>CAKJZF010000136.1 GCA_918290775.1 Clostridiales bacterium
CTCTTTCGTTTCTTGCAAGAAACGAAAGAGCGCCCCCTCAAGGTCTTTCTCCTATTCGATGAGCATCGCGTCGCCGAAGGAGAAGAAACGGTACTGTTGTTCTACGGCGAGGCGGTAGGCGTTGAGAATATGCTCTCTGTCGTAGAAGGCGGAGACGAGCATGAGCAGGGTACTTTCAGGCAGATGGAAGTTGGTGATCAGGGCGTCGACGGCTTTGAAGCGGTAGCCGGGGTAGATGAAGATGCCCGTGTCGCCGGAGAGGGGTCGGATCGTGCCGTCACCGTCGGCAACGCTTTCTATAGTGCGGCAGGAGGTTGTTCCAACGCAGATCAGGCGTCCGCCCGCCCGTTTGCGCTCGTTGATGACGCGGGCGCTCTCGGCGGGAACCGAGAAGAACTCGGTGTGCATCACGTGTTCGTCGACGCGATCCGCCTTGACGGGGCGGAAAGTTCCAAGTCCCACGTGGAGCATGACCGGCGCGATCGCGACGCCCATCGAGCGGATTTTTTCGAGCAGCTCTGGCGTGAAGTGGAGACCCGCGGTCGGGGCGGCGGCGGAGCCTTCTTCGCGGGCATAAACCGTCTGATAGCGGCTGTCGTCGGCGAGGCGCTCGGTGATGTAGGGCGGGAGGGGCATGGTTCCGACGCGGTGAAGAACGTCATAGACGTTTGCGAACGCGGCGCGGTCGTAATCAAAGCGGACAAGCCGGTTGCCCTCTTCCGCCATGCCGGTCACCTCGGCGCGGAGCAACCCGCCGCCGAACACCAAACGCATCCCGACTCGGGCGCGTTTGCCGGGACGAACGAGCGTTTCCCAAACGTCCAGCTCGCGCTGACGGAGCAACAACAGCTCGATTTGCGCGTCGGGACGACCGTCCACATGACCGTACAGCCGCGCGGGAATGACCTTGGAATCGTTGATCACCAGCACGTCGCCCGGGTGCAGATAGTCGCAGATGTCGCGAAAATGACGGTGCGCAATGCTCCCGTCGGAGCGGTTGAGCACCATCAGGCGCGAGGAATCGCGCGGTTCGACGGGGTGCTGGGCAATCCGTTCCGGCGGGAGATCATAGCGGAAATCCGCGGTGCGGAGGTCAGTTTTCGGTTTTTCGTTGAGAATGGTTTCGCTCATGTTGGTTCCTTTCGGCAGGATTTGACATAAACTGAAATGGGAGCAGGCGCACAAGCGTCTCATCCGGTCATTCGGTTTGTTCACGGTACATAGATTGTTTATTGCATCTATTATATCACGAAGCAAAAATGCTTGCTTGCAAGGGCATTTTTGCGAAGCCGTCAATAACGCAGGCGGGCGATAGTCCGCGCAGGGGCGATAGCCCCAAACTTTTTTCAAAGAAAAAAGTTTCTGCGAATATTATACCATAAACGCAAATGGATTGCAATCGCTTTTCGGAAAATGGGAGGGAAAGATGAAGAGTTTGTTTTCGGGCGTTGCAACGGCGCTGATCACGCCTTTTTGCAACGGGGAGATCGACTTCGGGAGTTTGGAAACCATCCTGAACCGCCAACGGGAGGCGGGAATCCCCGCCGTGGTCTTGGCGGGAACGACGGGAGAAAGCCCGGCGCTGACCTATGAGGAATTTGACAGCCTGATCCGCTTCACGCGGGCACGGTGGGATCGCGTTCTGATCGCGGGTTGCGGGGCAAACTGCACCGACCGCGCGGTTGAACTCGGTGAGCGTGCGGTGGCGGCGGGAGCGGACGCGCTCCTCGCCGTCACCCCCTACTATAACAAGGCGTCCCGCGCGGGTCTGCTCGCGCATTACCGGGAGATTTGCCGCCTCGGAAAACCCGTGATCGTCTATCACGTCCCGTCCCGGACCGGTATGCGGCTCTCGATGGGGGATTTTCACGCGCTGGCGGAGCTGGACGGGATCTGCGGAATCAAGGAATGCACGGGCGATCTCGCGTTTCTGCATGAGCTTGCGGCGGTGTTCGGCGACCGATGGAGCATCTGGACGGGGAACGACGACAACATCCGCCCGTCGATGCGTTTGGGCGCGTCCGGCGTGATCTCGGTGGTTTCCAACGTATTGCCGCGCGAGACGGCGGAACTGACCGCGCAAAGCGCGAAGGTCGGAAATCCGGGCGCCGAGGAACGGTCGAGACAACTGCATTTGGCGCTCGAGGAGCGGATCGCGTCGCTGTTTTGCGAGGTCAATCCGATCCCGGTCAAGTACGTTGCCTCAAAAGCAGGGCTGTGCCGGGCGGAATACCGCCTGCCGCTGACGCCGCCCAATCCCCGGACGCGGCAGTTGCTTGACCGCCTGTGGGGCGGTTGAACCCGCGTTCGGGGCACAAAACAGGGGGGCGACCTTTTCGGCAAGGAATGGTCGCCCCCCGTCGGATGATGTCGGTTCCCTTACGAAAACTGTTTTTCGTACCCCTCGATGGCTTCGGCAACGATATGCCGGGCTTCTGCGGGGCCGAACAGACTTTGGACGTCGGTTTGCTTGTTTTCAAGCTGTTTATAGACGGTGAAGAAATGCAGGATCTCGTCGAAGATGTGGGCGGGCAGCTCGTCGATGGAGCGGATGCCGAAATAGGACGGATCGGAGAAGGGAACGGCGATGATCTTGTCGTCCATCTTGCCGCCGTCCAGCATCCGCATCACGCCGATGGGATAAACGCGGACAAGCGTCATGGGGTAGATCGGCTCCGAGCAGAGAACCAAAACGTCCAAGGGGTCGCCGTCGTCGGCATAGGTGCGGGGAATGAAGCCGTAGTTGGCGGGGTAGTGGGTGGACGTATAGAGGATGCGGTCGAGGCGGAGAAGCCCGGTGGACTTATCCAGCTCATATTTGCATTTTCCGCCCTTCGGGATCTCGATGACGGCGGGAAAATCGTCCGGGCGCACCTCTGCGGGGTTGAAATCATGCCAGATGTTCATGGGAAATACCTCCGAATCTATGTGGCTGCTTCTATTTTACCATATTTTTGCCAAAATTACAAGCCCCGGGAGAAAATCGGCGGAAAAATTGTCTGTCAGAACCATTTTCGGGCAATACTGACGGTGGAAACCATGAAAAACGAGGATGAATATGCAAACGGTGAAGGGAACGCAGAGGCAGGTTGTCGTGCTGCAGATCGGGAAAAGCCGCTATTTTGAGGAGGCTTTTTTTGTGGTGCGGCGGGAGGTGCGGCAAACGAGGGCAAACGGGAGCGAGATGCTGATCGAGGCAAACCGCATCCTGCGGGAAAGCACGAGAGCCGAGGAAAAACGCCGTCACCCGCGTGCGGTGCGCCTGATTTGGTTTGCGGTCGGGCTGGCGATCGGGCTGGGAATTGCGGCGGCCGCGGTCTTTTTGCGGCATGCCACTTGACAAACGCGGGAATATGTGGTAATATAGTAAGCGGAATGAACCGTGCGCGGTCGGCGGCACGGTTGCGGTGACCGTTTTTTGTCGGGCGCGGATGCGTCCGGCGCAAAATCCGAAAGACCTCATCCCGGGCAACGAGCGGAGTTGCCACGCGGAGAGAGGTCAATTTCCGTATGTTTTTACAAACGAAAACCGAACCATCCATTCTGCAAGTATTCCGGGGGCAGGACGGCTCCCGGCAAAACCACTGTTGCCATCGAACAACAAACAAAGAAAGGAGATTTTATGGCAAGACGACAGAAAACAAAAAAGATCAACGGCAAGATCCGCGTCATCCCGCTGGGGGGACTGGGCGAGATCGGCAAGAATATGACCGTTGTGGAATACGACAATGACCTGATCGTGATCGATTGCGGGCTTGGGTTCCCGGATGAGGATATGCCCGGAATCGACCTGGTGATCCCCGACATGACCTATCTCGAAACCAACAAGGATCGCATCAAGGGCGTATTCCTGACGCACGGACACGAGGATCACATCGGCGCGATCCCCTATATGCTCCGAAGCATCAACCCGCCCATCTACGGAACGCCGCTCACGCTCGGTATCATCCGCGGCAAGCTCGAGGAACACATCCTTCCTTGGGAACCGAACCTGAAAACCGTGAAGCCCGGCACCCGCGTGAAGGCGGGGGCGATGGAGGTGGAGTTCATTCACGTCAACCATTCCATCGCGGACGCCTGCGCCATTGCGATCCACACGCCGCTCGGCGTTCTGATCCACACGGGCGACTTCAAGCTCGACACCAGCCCGATTGACGGCGAGATGATGGACATCATGCGCCTCGGGGAGCTGGGGCGGGAGGGCGTTCTGCTTCTGATGTGCGAATCGACCAACGCCGAGCGACCGGGGCACACGCCGAGCGAGAAAAAGGTTGGCGCGTCGCTGGAGTATATCTTCTCGACGCACGCAAAAAAACGCATCATCATCGCAACCTTTTCTTCCAACGTCCATCGCGTTCAGCAGATCATTGACACCAGTGCGCGGCATCGGCGAAAGGTCGCCATCACCGGGCGGAGCATGACCAACATCGTCAACGCGGCAATGGAATTGGGCTACATGAAGGTGCCGGCGGGCGTGCTGGTGGACATCAACGACATCAAGCGCTATAAGCCGAACGAACTGACGCTGGTCACCACGGGAAGCCAAGGGGAGCCGATGTCCGCGCTCTACCGCATGGCGTTTTCGGATCATTCTCAAGTCACGCTGGACGCAAACGATGTGGTCGTACTTTCGGCAAGCGCGATCCCGGGCAACGAAAAACTGGTGGGGCGCATCATCAACGAGCTTTCGCGCAACGAGGTCGAGGTTTTGCACGACGCGGTGGTGGAAGTCCACGTTTCGGGGCACGCCTGCCAGGAGGAGCTGAAGCTCATGCAGGCGCTGACGCGCCCGAAGTATTTCATGCCGGTTCACGGGGAAAACCGCCATCTCTCCGCAAACCGCGAGTTGGCACGCTATATGGGCATGAATGACCGCAACATCTTCATCTCCGAGATCGGCAAGGTTTTGGAGATCGACGCAGACGGCGCGAGATGGGGCGGAACGGTTCCGGCAGGCAAGGTGCTGGTCGACGGTTACGGCGTCGGCGACGTCGGGAACATCGTCCTGCGCGACCGTCGGCATCTGGCGCAGGACGGGCTGATCGTTGCGGTTGCAACCGTGGATTGCGCGGGGCGGATGCTGATCTCGGGACCCGACATCGTTTCGCGCGGGTTTGTCTACGTCCGCGAGAGCGAGGAGCTGATGGAAGAGGTGCGGCAGGTCGCCTACGACGCGGTCACCGACGTTCTCGAGCATACCCGCCGCCGCGACGAGGTGGATCGGATGCTGCTCAAGAAACGGCTGAAGGACGATCTAACCAAGTTCCTCTACACCAAAACCAAGCGCAAACCGATGATCCTGCCCGTCATTATGGATGTATAATGCAATAAATATGAACAAAAGAACCAAAAATTTTGCTTTTGTTCATCAGAAGGACATCCTTTTGTCACAGAAACCGTATATAATAAGAATATCCGATTGACAGTCGAGACCCGCTGGGGCGGGATTGACCAATCATGAAAGTAAGAGGAGTAAAAACGCCATGGGAAAAGGTAATCGAAACAGAGTCGGGCGAGAGGATAGCGAGCTTCTCGTCAGAAAGCCGGCAAAGGCGAAGAAACATCGCCCGCACCGTCCCCTGCCCAAGCTGCTGGTCCCGATTGTGGCGCTTGTGGTGGTGGTTGCCATCGTGGTCACCGCCGTTGCGGTATCGCTGGTCAACGGCGGCACCTTCAAGCGCAACAACGTGTTGGTCAAGAGCCAAACGAGCGGTAAGTACAGCATCAACCAGCAAACGGCGATGGTGCTGATTTGGAAGTCCATGTGGGATCAAGCGGCGTCCTACTATAGCCAATACAACAGCTATCTCGGGCTGGCGGACACCCAGTTTGAGTACTGCTGGAGTCAGGCAAAGTACGCGTATTATAACATCAGCACCTACATCGGCAATTATTTTGCCGATTCGTTCGCGTCGATCGTTGCGTCCTGCGACGAAGGCGTGCGCACCGGCGTGGAATTCACCAAAGAGGAGCAGAACGAGGCGTATAACACCTTGATCGCCGCGCTCAAGGAAGAGGGATATTCCTTCTATTCCTATTACTACGGTTCCGGCAGCACCCCCTCGATCTATGTCCGCTATAACAATTATCCCTATTTCGGGCAGTTCCTCAAGGAAGCGCTCGGCAAGGACATCAAGGAGAGTGACCTGCGCCGCGCCGCGATCATTCAGGCGTATGCCAACAAGGTTGATTTGCTCAAGCAGGAGCAATTCTGGAATACCACCGACGAGAACGTTGCCGCCGAGGTCAAGAATAACCCCGACAGCTATTACACGACCGATTATCTCACCTATTCTACCTCGGACGCCGCGCTGGTCGCGATCCTGAAGAACACGACCACCGAGGGCGCGTTCAAATCCGCGATCGTGACAGCTTCTGTCAAGAAAGATCACGTCAGTCTCTATAACCGCTATGTGACCGAGAAAGCGGCGGACGTGAACAGCGCGTTGGACGCCGTTCGCTCCAAGACGACCGCCGAGGAGCTGGACGCCGCTCTCGCTGAACAGGGCATGATTGCCGCGGCGTATCCGAAGGCAGAAAACGGGCTTCGCAAGGAGCAAACCGAATGGCTCTTTGACGAGGAACGCGCACCGTTCGACGCGACGAGCGTGACCTCCGAGGACGGGCTGACCGCCTCCGTGCTGGTGGTGAAGGAGATTGACAGCGAGACGGGCAACGTGACCGCCGCGATCAAGGAATTTGCCTATGATCAGCTGACGGGAGCGGATCTTGACAAGCTTACCAACACTGTCCTGAAGCGGTTGGATCTTCCCGTTGCCGACGGAGCCGACGTTTGGGAGAGCGCAGACGAGAAGGCGGACGCGCTGACCGAATTGCTGAATGCCGAGGGCGCGGACAAAGCCGCGATCATGACTTCCGCATCCGCCGTCGAGGCGGCAGCCATCGTCAAGGAGAGCGGAACGGTTGCGGAGAAGATCCGCGAAGCCGTGTTTGCCGACGGGGTGGTTGCCGGCGCGGTTCTGAAGGTGAGCGACACCGATTCGGTTCACGTGGTTTTGGTCAAGACGTTGACCGCCGCGGTGGAAGCGAATGAGGAGGCAGGAACCGCCGAGACCCCCGCGAGTGCCGACATCGCCTACGTCACGTTTGCGGAGGAGAAGATCGAGCAGGTGATTGACAGTTTGGTTTCGTCGCTCGAATCCGATCTTCCCGATGTGGAAACGGCGTACTATCGGTTTCCAGCGGACGTGAAGCTCGAGAAGGTGAAAGCCGAGCTGAACGCCGCCGCCAGCAAAGAAAACTATCTCTCCCGCCAGTATGCCACAACGGTTCCGGGGCTGACCGCCGAAAATCGCGCCGAGCAGACGTCTCTGCCGGATGCGGTTGCCGACGCGGTTCTTGCCGAGGGCGTTGCCGCCGGCGCGGTTCTGACGGCGGAAGTTGCCGACAGCACCTCAAACTATCTGATCTACGTCACCTCGGTGACCGACGGCGTGAGCTTCTCTTATCTCACGGTTGCAACCTATGAGGAAGGTTCCTATCTGGAGTGGCTGTTCAAGGATGTTGACACCGAGACCATGACGGGCGGCGCCGCCTCCGGCACCACCTTTGTCAAGGAACCGGAGGGAACGTCCGCAACACAAAGCGTCTATCTTGCCGTTGGCGAGACGCTGAAGCTCGACACCGAAGCGGTGGTTCGCGGCGGTTATATCCAGTATACGGGCGAGAACGCCAAGACCAACGCCGAAGCCGATCTCGAAAGCCTGAAGGATCTGAAGGATTCCGAGTTGCTCAACGCTCTGTCGGATCTGAATTCGGGCGCAACGGTCTCCGAACTGCTTCGCGAATCGGCTGTTGACGGTGCGCTGAAGGATTGGCTCTTTGCCGACACCCGCGTGGCAAACGACGCCTCTGTGGTCACGGTCACCGAGGATGACGGAACCGAAACGGTTTATCTCGCGGTGTTCCTGAAGAATCTCGCGGCGTACCAAAGCACCGCCCGCTCCAACTACGCGAGCGACAGCACCTATCAGTGGCTCGACGCGCTGGTTGCCGATGGTGGCTATGCCGTTTCCGAGAAGGCTTTGGCAAAGGTCAAGAACCCGAAGATGCGCAAGTCGGAAGAGGAGATCTCTGAAGAAACATCTGAAGAGGAAACCACCGAGTCGGTTCCGACCGAGGACGCCGAGGCTGAATCATAACCGGGTCAGCCGGCAAAATGGCACGGGTCAACCGTGCCATTTTGCGGCTGAACGGCATATTCTGTTTGATGGGAATCTCTATTTTGATGAAAACGAGGAAACGCAATGATTCTTGATGCAAAGCAAACGACGGTAGCATACCGTTGTCCAAACTGCGGGAGCAGTGTGTTGAGTGCGGTCGGGCTGTTTTCGCTCACCGGCTCGGCGGATATGGTCAAGCTCAAATGCACCTGCGGCAAGAGCGAAATGACCGTTGTCTACGGAAAGGACGGCAAGCTCCGCCTGACCGTTCCGTGCCTCGCCTGCGCGAAGCCGCATTCCTTCACCGTTTCCTCGCAGGTCTTTTTCAGCAAGGATCTGTTTGTCCTGCCCTGCCCCTACACCGACCTGAACATCGCCGCAACGGGCGAGATCAATCAGGTCAAAGCCGAGATGGCGCGGAGCGAGCTGGAGCTGTTGGATCTGCTGGAGAAGAGCGGCATCCGGGATCCCGAGCGTCTCCGCGCCGAAGCGCAGGCGCTCCCCGACCCGCAGATCGCTGAAATCGTGATGTTTGTCATTCGCGATCTGGACGCCGAGGGGAAGATCTATTGCAAATGCAACCCCGAGTCCGCCTCGCCCGACGCGTCCCCTGCCGAAGAAGGATCCTACGACGTTGAAATGCGTGACGACGGCATCCTCGTCCGCTGTACCAAGTGCGGCGCGTCCCGCCTGATCCCAACCGACAGCGGTCTTTCCGCCCATGCCTTCCTCAACGCCGACGCTCTGCATTTAGAGTGAAAGACCTTGGGGGGCGGGGAATCCTTTTCTTCGCAAAACAAAAGTGATACAACTTTCCTTTGCGCGAAAGTTCTTTTGTCGGCTTTCCCGCAGGGAAAGCCTCTGTTACTTTCAAGAAAAGTAACCCCCGCCCCCAAGCCCCCACCCTTCCGAAAAGAAGAGATAAGGGAAAAGAAATGGATTGGAAAACCCGTCATGAACGGTGTGTGGCGTTCGTGTTGACAGAGCGCGTCCCGCTTGCGCGGAAACGCGCCTTTTTTTGCGTTTTTCTTCTTTACAAATGTATGGAAATGATGTATAATAGGGGTGTTGTCCGAAGGACGGCGGATGTGGGAAACGGAATATTTCGGGAGGTTTGGGATGGATCAGAACAAAGAATGGGAACAAATGCGCGAAACCTGTGTTTCGTCCGAGTTGATTTTTGACGGTCGCGTGGTGCATCTCTACCGTGACGTCATCCGTCTGCCGAACGGTGCCGACGGCGTTCGGGAGTATGCCCGCCATATCGGCGCGGTCTGCGTGCTTCCGCTGGACGGGGACGGGAATGTGTATTGCGTTCGTCAGTATCGGTATCCCTTTGCCGAAATTCTGACCGAGATTCCCGCCGGCAAACTTGACAGCAAAACCGAAGATCGCGCCTCGGCGGCTCTGCGCGAGCTTCGCGAGGAGACGGGATTCCGCGCCGGAAATTTGACCCATCTCGGGGATTTCTATTCCTCTCCCGCGATCCTTGAAGAGCGGATTTCGATGTACCTCGCCGAAGATCTGACGGCAGGGGAGACCGATTTCGACGACGATGAGTTTCTTTCGGTCGTCAAGCTCCCGCTGGAGGAGCTGGCGGATCGCGTGCAGGCGGGGCTGATCCCGGACGGAAAGACGCAGGCGGCGGTGATGCGCACGGTGGATCTGCTCCGCCGGCGCGGGGAGGGACGCGCATGAGCGGCAAGCAAACGGTTTCGGTTCGCATTCTGACCGAACGCTACGGGTTTCCGTTCCCGTTTCCCATGCCGTTTTCCGTCCCCGACGACGATGACGGGGACGAAGAGGAACCGCTTGCCGACGAACCTTCCGATTCCGACGCTTCGGATTTGGAGACGGCTTCCGGCGACCCTGAACCCGAACGGAGCGAATTTTTTGCCGAGGGACGCTTGGTCACGACCGACGACCGCGTGGACGTTGTTTACGAGGAGAGCGTTCTGACGGGCATGGAAGGCTCGGTTACGTCCATCGGATTTTTCCGGTCGGATCCGTCAGTGGTCACCATGCTCCGCCAAGGCTTCGTTGACACCGCCTTCGTCTTTGAAGCCGGCAAACGCCATATCTGCGTTTACCAAACGCCCTTTGCCACCTTCGAACTCTGCGTTCATGCCCTCGCCGTTCGTAATGATCTCCTCACCCGCGGCGAAATCGAACTCGATTACCTGACCGAAATCCACGGCGCCCGCACCGAACGCTGCAAGATGAAAATCTTTGTGGAGTAGGGAAGACCTTGAGAGGGGGTAGGGGGACCTTGTTCTCGCGAGAACAAGGTCCCCCTACCCCCTCTCAAGGTCTTCCCTACTCCACAAAGATTTTCATC
>CAKJZF010000137.1 GCA_918290775.1 Clostridiales bacterium
GATTCAGGTCGAGCAGAACGATGCTCAGCGTTTCATACTGCTCGCCGATGATCAAAAGTGCCTCCTCGCCGGTCTCTGCGACGATCAGGTCGTAGGTATCGCTCACGCTTTCCCTGATCATCTCCTGATTGATGATATCGTCCTCAACGAGAAGTATCCTTCTTCTTTCCTCGGATATCCGGAACTTTGATTTGTTATCGGTCATGTAGTTTTCCTCCGTGCCGCATACGCGAAGCCTCACACTTACTCTTTGTCTTCCGCAACCTTCACAATTCGGTTTTATTGTTGTTTTGAAATTCGGCGGTTATTACCGTTATTATCTCACTCATTCAAAACTTCCGTATTTTGCCACAGCTTCATCAATCGTCAGGGTTCCGTTTCCGACCTGATAAGAGGCGATTCGGATTTGAGAGAAAAGCGTATCCTCGATACCGAGCGCGGTCGGCGAGACGACAAGGTCCGGCGCGACTCCGGCGATGGGAGCGTATACCTTATCGAAAGACAGATCCTTCGACGGCGTGATCAGACGTTTGATCGACGCCATCTGATTCAGTTCCGTATTCGAAATGAGAAAGCGTATAAACTCATTCGTCATGTCCAGATTGTCGCAGTATTTGTTGACCGAAAATTGAATCGAAGGACTGTCAAGGAAGTATCCGCCCTTGTCGGTCGTCGGGATCGGAGCAAACGAATATGAAAACGGGTGTGCCTTAAAGGCTTCCGACTGGCTTTCGCGTTTGCCCGTGCCGGATACCGTGTCGCCGGTGCAGATCATCATCGGGACGTCTCCCTCAAAGAACCGCAGTATGACGGCAGTGTAATTATCACCGATTTCAGCGCATTTCTCCAGATTGACGCATCCTTTATCGATCAATTGAGAGAGCGTTTCGAGCGCCGGACGCATATATTCGCCCGCCGCGGGATCACACTTGTTGGCGAGAGCAACCGCCTCCGGATGCTCAGCAAGCGTCCCCGCAAAAATCGGATAAGCGATGGTATTCATCAAGCTGCCGTTCGACTTTGCGCTGTATCCCATCATCGGGCTTTCGTATCCTTTTTCTTTAAAAGACTCGCATACGGTCAAAAGTTCCTGCAACGTCGTCGGCACCTTGAGTCCTTCTTTTTCAAACAGACTGTTATTGATCAGCATCCCGTATGACGTGGAAAAAATCGGGACCATCAGAACGCTCCCCTGAGAATCGCGGTTCATAAGACCGGGCCGGATGCAATCGAGATTCAATCCGAGAGACGCGTCGGCAAGGTTTTCCATTTGTGCGAAAACCTCATCGTACGCCGAGTTGCCGATCATCGCTTTGGACGAAAAGAAAATGTTCGGCGCATCGTTCCCCTTAAGGACGGTAGCGATCATGTTGTTGTAATCGCCGTCGATTTTCGTGTAGCTCATTTCGACGTTCGGGTAATACTCCTTGAAACGGTCAAACTCAGCCTCAAGAGCCTCGAAATTGCTGTAATTACCCACTATACTGA
>CAKJZF010000138.1 GCA_918290775.1 Clostridiales bacterium
GCCGAACAGGTTGCCGCCGCGATCGCCGCCGCAACGGGATCCCCCTTCCGCACCGCGCCCAACAAATTTCAAGCCCTCTCCGCGAAGGATGACGTTGCCTTTGCCCACGGCGCTCTCAAAACCCTCGCCGCCGACCTGATGAAGATCGCCAACGACGTCCGCTGGCTTGCCTCGGGTCCCCGCTGCGGGCTTTCCGAAATCGTCATTCCCGCCAACGAACCGGGATCCTCGATCATGCCCGGAAAGGTCAACCCCACCCAATGCGAAGCCGTGACGATGGTTGCCGCGCAGGTGATGGGCAACGACGTGACCATCGGCGTCGCCGCCTCGCAGGGCAACTTCCAACTCAACGTCTATATGCCGGTCTGCGCCTACAATTTCCTGCAGTCCTCCACTCTCCTCGCCGACGCGATCGACTCCTTCCGCGTTCATTGCGTGGACGGTATCACCCCCAACCGCGAGAAAATGTCCGAGAACCTGCACCGCTCCCTGATGCTCGTCACCGCCCTCTCCCCCCACATCGGCTACGACAACGCCGCTCTCATCGCCAAAACCGCCCACAAAAACGGAACTTCCCTCCGCGAAGAAGCGGTCGCCCTCGGCTTTCTTTCCCCCGAGCAGTTTGACCGCCTGATCAAGCCCGAAGAGATGGTATAAGAGGGGCGAGCGAAAGACCTTGGAGAGGGGGAGAACCCCTTTTCTTTCAAGAAAAGGGGTTCTCCCCTCTCCAAGCCTCTCCCCCTTTTCCGAAAAGAACGGGTAAAGGGGATGGGTCGTTTGTTGTTTTTAATAATGGTAAAAAACAAGGTCGGGAAACCGTGTCCCTGACAGAGCAAGAAAGGAAATCCTTATGAACTATGCAGAAGAATCCCTGAAGAAGCACTATGAATGGAAAGGCAAGCTGGAAACGGTTCCGAAGATGAAGATCGAGAACCGCGACGACCTCTCCCTCGCCTACACGCCCGGGGTCGCGCAAGCCTGCCTCGAGATCGAGAAAGACCCCGAAAAGTCCTATGCGCTGACCGGGCGCGGCAACCTCGTTGCCGTTGTGACCGACGGTACCGCCGTTTTGGGTTTGGGTGACATCGGACCCGAGGCCGGAATGCCCGTGATGGAGGGGAAATGCGTTCTCTTCAAGGCGTTCGGCGGCGTTGACGCGATCCCCCTCTGCATTCGCTCCAAGGACGTTGACGAGATCGTGAACACGGTTGCTCTCCTCGCCGGCAGTTTCGGCGGGATCAACCTTGAGGACATCGCCGCGCCGAGGTGCTTTGAAATTGAGCGGAAACTCAAGGAGCGTTGCGACATTCCCGTATTCCACGACGACCAGCACGGGACTGCCGTGGTGGTTCTCGCCGCTGTTTTGGGCGCTCTCCGCGTGGTCGGCAAGGAGATCGGGACGATTCGCGCCGTCATCAACGGTGCGGGTTCCGCGGGCATCGCCATCGCGAAGCTGTTGCTCTCCTGCGGGCTGAAAAACCTGACCATGTGCGATAAAAACGGCGTGATCTGCGAGGGTTTGGACTGGCTCAATCCCGCGCAAGCCGAGATGGCTCGCGTGACCAACCGCGGTCATATTCAAGGATCCCTGAAGGACGTTCTTCGTGGCGCCGACCTCTTCATCGGCGTTTCCGCCGGGAACCTCGTCTCTCCCGAAATGGTTCGCTCCATGGCGAAGGACCCGATCCTCTTCCCTATGGCGAATCCCACCCCCGAAATCATGCCCGACCTCGCCCTTGCCGCCGGTGCCGCCGTTGTCGGTACGGGTCGGAGCGATTTCCCCAACCAAATCAACAACGTTCTCGCTTTTCCGGGCATCTTCCGCGGCGCCCTCGACGTTCGCGCCCGCGAAATCAACGAGGAGATGAAGCTTGCCGCCGCCCACGCGCTCGCCAACCTCGTCTCCCCTGCCGAACTTTCCCGCGATTACATCCTTCCCCGCGCCTTCGATCCCCGCGTCGGTCCCGCCGTCGCCGCCGCCGTCGCCGCCGCCGCCCGCCAAAGCGGCGTTGCGAGAGGGTAAGAAGGAGGAGGGA
>CAKJZF010000139.1 GCA_918290775.1 Clostridiales bacterium
CTCTCAAGGTCTTTCTCCCTACCGATAATACACATAATAGACGATGATGGTGCGGGTTGATCCGTTGTGTGCGAGGTCGGGTGCGGTGATGACGACGCCGTCCTTCGAGAGCAATTCCCAAGCGTCCATCTCGTCGACGCGGCAGCGGAACAGGATGTCGGCGGAGGCATGAACGAGCAGTTCGTCGCCGCGCAGGGCGGTGCTACCTTCGCGTCCGATGACCTCATCCACGCCGTTGCGGTTTTCGGTGACGTAGCGGATATGATGACCGGCGATTTTTTGCGCCATCTCGCGGCGATAGGCGCGGCTATTCGGTTTTGGGGTGCGGTGAAAGAGCTTTTTGAACATGGGCGTTGTCTCCTGCAAGAAATCGCTTTGCGGTTTCGTATTCGTCCCACAGGCGGCGGGCTTGTGCGCCGTCCGGGTCAAAGGACGGGATGCGCAGACCGCGGAGCATGATGTTTTTCGGGGTTTCTTCGGGGTCAATCAATTCGAGCGCGGCAACCGAATAGCCCGACGCTTCGAGGTATTTCAGGCGCAGGGCGTCGGTTGCGGCGTCGCAGAGTTTTTGACGGAGCATCGAATAATCCGAAACGAAGGAAAGCGGCGCACAGTCGAACGCGTGGTTCAGTTCGTGGTGACAGCAGGGGGTGGAGAGGATCACATCCGCGCCCCACGCGACGGCGCGGGAGAGGACGAGGTCGGTTGCCGTATCGCAGGCGTGGAGCGACATCACCAAATGGACGTGTTCGCCCGCGTCGTAGCGGGAGACGTCACCGCAGAGGAAGGAGAGACCTTCAAACCCGAGCGCACGCGCCGCGCGGTTGCAATGGTCGATCACATCGGGCTTGAGATCCACGCCGGTCATACGAACGGTGCGACCCAAAACGTTGGCGAAGTAATGATAGGCGGCGAAGGAGAGGTAGCTTTTGCCGCAGCAGAGATCGCAGACGCGAAGCGGACCGGCGGCGGGAAGCGACGGCAGGCAATCGCGGATCAGCTCCAAAAAACGGTTGATCTGACGGAATTTCGCCTGCTTTTTGTCGTGAATACGCCCGTTTTCATCGCTTACGCCGAGCAGACGGAGAAAGGGTTCCCCGCCGGTCAGGATGCGGGCTTTGGCGCGGTTGTTTGCGGGGATCGCCACTTTGGGCGGGTCGCCGCCCGTCAGGAC
>CAKJZF010000140.1 GCA_918290775.1 Clostridiales bacterium
AAAGAGGTTCCCCCGCCCCCAAGGTCTTTCCCTTCATTCCATCGGTTCGAGCTTCAGCTCGGCGATGATCTTTTGAACGGCGGCGTCGAGGTAGTCGTTCTCCATCAGCTCGATCATGCCGCGATCCACAAGCGCGGAGAGCTTCGGGTCCATCGGAATACGGGCAAGCAGGTCATAGCCGAATTGAGCGGCAACCTGCTCGATGTGGCTCTCGCCGAACACCTTGATTTCCTTGCCGCAGTCCGGGCATTTGACATAGGAGAGGTTTTCCACAAGCCCCAGCACGGGAATATTCATCATCTTTGCCATGTTCGCCGCCTTGCTCACGATCATGGAAACCAGCTCCTGCGGGCTTGAAACGATCACAATTCCGTCCAACGGCATCGTCTGAAAGACCGTCAGGGGGACGTCGCCCGTCCCGGGAGGGCAATCGACCAGCAGAACGTCCGCTTTCCAGATGGTCTCCTGCCAGAATTGCTGAACGGTTCCCGAGATGATCGAGCCGCGCCAGACCACAGGGGTCGTCTCGTCGCCGACCAGCAGGTTGACCGAGATCATGTCGATGCCGGTTTTGCTCGACGCGGGAATCATACCGTTTTCGTCGCCGTAAATTTCGGTCTTTTTCAAGCCGAACGCTTTCGGGATCGAAGGACCGGTGATGTCCGCGTCGAGGATACCGACGCGGTATCCCTCGCGGCGGAGCAGAACCGCGAGCATCGCCGTGACGAGCGATTTGCCGACGCCGCCCTTACCGCTGACCACGCCGATGACGTGCTTGATTTCACTGAGTTTGTTGGCGGGGAGCTTCATACTGCCCGCGTTGTTCCTTGATGCACAATCGCTCCCGCAGGTGGAGCAATCATGCGTGCATTCTTCTGCCATGATTTTCAAATCTCCTTTTTGATTATCGTGTTTATTATACACCATTGCGCGTCAAAAAACAAGAGCTTTTCCATGCAAATCGCGGTTTTTCGGGATTTTTTCGGAAACATTCGCGAATCCCCTTGCATTTCGGCGGGTTTTGACGTATAATTGTATTTGTGGAAATTTGTGTTCTCACAAGAGAAATCGGAGGTTACGAACATGAAACAACTGGTCAAAAGCAAACAATTCGCGGGCGTGAAGGGTCCCGTTCTCACCATCGTGATGGACGGCGTCGGACTTGCGCCCGATATCGTTTCCAACGCGGTCAAGAGCGCCTACACGCCCAATCTCGACCGCTTGATGGAGACCTATCCCATGGTCGCACTCAAAGCGCATGGAACCGCCGTCGGGCTGCCGTCCGACGACGACATGGGCAACAGCGAAGTCGGACACAACGCGCTCGGCGCGGGTCAGGTGTTCGCGCAGGGAGCCAAACTGGTCTCCAATTCCATCGAAAGCGGCAAGATGTATGCTTCCGCCACTTGGCAGGAGCTGATCGCCAATGTCAAGGAGAACCGCAGTACCCTGCATTTTCTCGGTCTGTTTTCAGACGGAAATGTTCACTCTCACATCGACCATCTCAAGGCGATGATCGTGGAAGCGAAAAAAGAGGGCGTTCATCGCGTGCGCGTTCACATCCTGCTCGACGGACGCGACGTCGGAGAGACTTCCGCGCTCGACTACATCCTCCCATTTGAGGACTTCATCGGCGGGCTCCGCGCTCCCGATTTTGACATCTGCATCGCGTCCGGCGGCGGGCGGATGCAAATCACCATGGATCGCTACGAGGCGAACTGGGCAATGGTCGCGGCGGGTTGGAAAACCCATGTTCTCGGCGAGGGGCGGCAGTTTGCCGGCGCGGCGGAGGCGGTGGAAACCTACCGCAGGGAACTGCACGTGATCGACCAGGATCTGCCCGCGTTCGTGATCGCGAAGAACGGCAAGCCGGTCGGAACAGTGGAGGACGGCGACAGCGTGATCTTCTACAACTTCCGCGGCGACCGCTCGATCGAGATCTCCAAGTCCTTCGACGCACCCGAGGGCGCGTTTGACAAGTTTGACCGCGTCCGCGTTCCCAAGGTGAAGTTTGCGGGGATGCTGGAATATGACGGCGACCTGCACATCCCGAAGAAATACCTCGTCTCCCCCCCGGAGATCACCAATACCATGGGCGAATACCTCGCCGGGACGGGCATTCCCGTTCTTGCCATCTCCGAAACGCAGAAATACGGTCATGTCACCTATTTCTGGAACGGCAATAAATCGGGAAAATTTGACGAAAAACTGGAGACGTATATCGAAATTCCGTCGGATGTGGTTCCCTTTGAGCAGCGCCCGTGGATGAAGTGCGCCGAGATCACCGACAAGCTGATTGAGTGTCTCAAGTCGGGCAAATACAAGGTTCTTCGGGTCAACTTCCCGAACGGAGATATGGTGGGTCACACCGGGTCGCTCGCGGCAACGCGCTGCTCGATGGAAGCGCTGGATCTCCAACTCGGACGTATTCTGCCCGTTGTGGACGCGCTCGGCGGCGTCGCCATCATCACGGCGGATCACGGAAACGCCGACGAGATGTTTGAGATGGACAAAAAGACGGGACAGCCGAAAGTGGGCAAGGATGGCAAGATGAAATCCAAAACCAGCCACACGCTCAATCCCGTCCCATGCATTCTTTACGACAACACCGACGCGAAAAACCACTACACGGTCAAGAAAAACGGCAAGTTCGGTCTTTCGAATGTTGCCGCCACGACCGTCAACCTGCTGGGTTACGACGCGCCGGAAATGTGGGATGAATCCATCATCGAACTGAAATAAAAAAGCGATCGGCGGGTGGATCAAACCGTCCGTCGATCTCCGAAATGACCAAAAGGAAGGGCAGAGACATGGCAACATTGGAAGAGGTGCGCACCGCCTGTGAAAAATGTCGGCAATGTGCGCTTGGCGAAACGCGGACGAATTTGGTGTTCGGCGTTGGAAATGAGCGTGCGCGGCTGATGTTTGTGGGTGAGGCGCCGGGCGAACAGGAGGATCTGACGGGAGTTCCGTTTGTTGGTCGCGCGGGGCAGTTGCTCGACAAATTCCTGTTTGCCGTGGATATTCCGCGGGAGGATGTTTACATCGCAAATATTCTCAAATGCCGTCCACCGAAAAATCGCGATCCGCTCCCCGAAGAGGAGGACGCCTGCATCGGGTACTTGCGGGAGCAGGTCAAGGCGATTCGCCCGGAGATCATCGTTTGCCTCGGGCGCATCTCGGCAATGCGGCTGATCAAGCCGGACTTCAAAATCACGGCGGAACACGGCAAATGGTTTCGCAAAGGTGAATTTTGGATGACGGCGGTGTATCATCCGGCGGCGCTCCTTCGCGACCCTCGCAAAAAAGAGGATATGCTGGCGGACATGAAGACGATCCGCGCAAAACTGGATGAAGGGAAGCACGCGCAATGACAGTCTTTCATTCCCTCATCGGTATCATGACAACGTTGTTTCTCCTGCTGGCGGTGGGTTTTTTCTGCCGCAAAGTCGGACTTTTAAACGATATGTCGTCGAAAAACCTCTCAAAACTGATTATTTGTCTCGGTCAGCCTGCGCTGATTATCTCCGCGCTCAACAACGCGGAGTGGTCGCCCGAACGCTTGAAAATCGCGCTTTGGGCAACCGTCATCGGCTTCGCTATGCACACCTTCATGGGAGCGGCGGCGTTTCTCGTCTGCCGGGGCATGAAAAAAGCCGAGCACGCGAAAATTTTTGAATTTGGGCTGGTATTTACAAACTGCGGGTTTCTCGGCTTTCCCGTGCTGGACTCCGTGTTCGGAGAGGGTATGGGGAGCTTCATGGGAGCGTTCTACGTCATCAGTTTCCATCTGTTTTTGTGGACGTGGGGCATTTCCATTCTGGCAAGAGGACGGGACGACATCAAGTTGACGCCGAAGAAAGCGCTTCTGAACTACGGTACCGTTCCCTGCGCGATCGGCGTAGCGCTCTATCTGCTCAAGTATTTCTTTTCTATGCCGGAGCCAATCGGCAAAACGCTGACCTACCTCGGCGGGCTTTGCACACCGATCTCGATCCTGATCACGGGCGGGTTGCTTGCCACCATTCCGCTTAAGAAACTGTTCGGAACGCCGAGCCTCTACGTGCATAGCGCGGTCAGCCTGTTCGCGTTCCCAATGGTAATCTGCGTGATCGCAAAGCTGTTGCGCCTGCCGGACCAATACATCCTGTTTTGTACGGTCATGGCGGGGCTTCCGGCGGCAAGCACGGTCACGATGCTGGGAGAGATCCATAACATTGATCCCGGTTACGCGTCGCAGACCGTTGGAATCACGTCGCTTTTGACCACCGTTACGCTCCCGGTCGTCTGCCTGTTCGCAAACTGGGTCATCGGGCTGTAAAAAGATCATAGAAAGACCTTGGGGGGGGGGGGGGGGGGGG
>CAKJZF010000141.1 GCA_918290775.1 Clostridiales bacterium
AAACGAAAGAGCGCCCCCTCAAGGTCTTACACGATCTTACTGATCTTCTTTTTCGAGCTTTTTGTAGTCGTCCTCATCGACGATGCAGCCGAATTTTTCGCCACAGGCGGGGCAGATCAGGTTTTCGGGGTCGAGCGATTCGTCGAAGCAGACGGTTTCCCCGCAGGAGGGGCAGACGATTTCGTAATACTCGCTGTCGTCGTCAGGATCGTCGCAGCCGTCGCAGCCCTCGCAGTTGCCGTCGCAGGTTTCGTCGTCCCATTCGTCATCGGCGTCATCGGCGTCGTCGGCGTCGTTGTCGTCGGTCAGCTCGTCCAAAAACTCCTCGACGTCGTTCAGATCGTCGTCCAATTCCTCGGCGTAGTCGTTCAAATCCTGCAGGTCGCTGTCAATCTCCTCGACGTCAGATTGCAGATCGGCGATCGCATGGGACATTTCGTCAACCAGATCGAGCAGAGCGGCAAGAATTTTGCCCTCTTTGGTGGTGTTGTCAAGCTCCAGCCCTTCGGCAAGCCCTTTGATATAGGACGCTTTTTCGGTGATATTCATGTGTTTTCTTCCTTTCACAAGATGCGAAACGGGGAAGCGTTGCTCCCCCGTTCGGTTTTCGGATCAGGCGCGGGAGAGATACTCGCCCGTTCTGGTGTCGATTTTGAGAATGTCGCCTTCGTTGATGAAGAGCGGAACCTTGATTTCGGCGCCGGTCTCCAGCGTTGCGGGCTTGAGGGTGTTTGTTGCGGTGTTGCCCGCGAAGCCGGGATCGGTTTTGGTGACCGCCAGCTCCACAAAGGTGGGCGGCTCGATACCGAACACGTTGCCTTTATAGGAGATGATCTTGCACATCATCTCTTCCTTCACAAAGCGGAAGTTGTCGCCGACCTTGTCATGGGCGATCAGGGTCTCCTCCCATGTTTCGGTGTCCATGAAATGATAGAGATCGCCGTCGTCATAGGAATACTGCATATCCTTGCGCTCAATGTACGCGTTCTCAAACTTATCGGTGGGGTTGAACGTCCGCTCGGTGACGGCTCCCGAAATGACATTTTTGAGCTTGGTGCGGACAAACGCCGCGCCTTTGCCGGGCTTCACGTGCTGAAACTCGATGACCTGCAGGACGTTGCCCTGCCCGTCGTCAAACGTGATACCGTTCTTGAAATCACCTGCTACTACCATAATTACCTCCGGATTCAGAAAGTCTTTTCGTCATATTTTATTTTACACGATTTTCTCTCATTTTGCAAGGGGTTTTCGGTTCTTTTTTTGCGTTTTTTCGGTTTTTTTCAAAAAAACCGCGCAAAAGTGTCCCGAGAGTCAGGTTTCTGGGTCGAGATACTTCCAATACGCCGCCAGATAGACCGCTCCCGACACCACCGTCAGCACAATGGCAACCGCGGCGGTGGCGTAGGTCACAGCGTAAAAGCCCTGACCGTAGAAGCCGGGATGCGCACGACCGATCAGATCGTGAACCACCGGCTCGGTCAGCCCGAGAATGATGCACGCCATCTGCATGACCGTTTTCACCTTTCCGAGCAGATTCGCCGGAACCACCACGCCCGCCGCACGTGACGCGACCAACCGGATCGACGCAACGGCAAGCTCGCGGAAGATCGTAAAAATCAGCATGGTCATAAAGACCCAAAACATCCATCCGTCCTGCTCGCGGAAGCCCCGGCAGACCATGCCGAACACCGCGGCAATCACCATGAATTTATCGGCAAGCGGATCGAGAAATTTGCCGAAATCGGTGATCAGATTGTACTTGCGGGCGATCTTGCCGTCCAGCATATCGGTCAGCGACGCGGCAACAAAGATCACCAGTGCCACCGCGTTCGCCCAAATTGAATACGGCAGGATCGTGAACACCAAAATCAGCGGCACCAAAGCCAGCCGCAACAAGGTCAGTTTGTTGGGAAGATTCAGTTTCATAAGTTCATCCTTTCTTGTGGGAAGTTCTTCTATGGATCAGACAACGATTATCCGATCTCGGTACCAAGCGTTACACCACGACCCCGTACAAATCGTAGTCGACAACCTCCTGAACCTTGACGCGAACGAAGGTTCCGGGGGCGACGCGCGAGGGCGCTTTGAAATAAACCTTGCCGTCGATTTCGGGGGCGTCGGCGGTGCTTCTGCCGTAATGAACCTCGGCAACGGGGTCGTAATCCTCGCAGAGAACGTCGATCACGGCGCCGATCTTTTCCCGGTTGAGAGACTCGTTGATCTCGGTCTGAAGGCGCATCAGGACGTCGAGACGATCCTGCTTGACCTGTTCGTCAATCTGATCGGGAAAATCGTAGGCGGTGGTGTTCTCCTCGCGCGAGTAGGCAAACGCGCCCGCGTGGTCGAATTTCTGCTCTTTGATAAAGGCGCAGAGAGCCGAAAAATCCGCCTCGGTCTCGCCCGGAAAACCGACGATAAAGGTGGTTCGGATCACGATGCCGGGAACCTCGCGGCGCAACTTTGCAAGCACGTCCCGGATCACGGTGCTGTCGCCGCGGCGGTTCATGCGGCGCAGGATGGGGTCGCTGATGTGCTGGAGGGGAAGGTCGATGTACTTGAGCAGACGGGGATTGTCGCGCAGCTCGGCAACCAGATCGTCGGTGATCTTATCGGGGTAGCAATAGAGCAGACGGATCCACGGAATGGCTGTCTCGGCGGTGATGCGGCGGATCAGGGCGGCGAGCGAATAGGCGCCGTAGAGATCCATGCCGTAGCGCGTGATGTCCTGCGCGATCAGCGTCAGTTCCCTGACGCCGAGCGACTCCAGCTGCTTCGCCTCGGCAACCAGCTCCTCCATCGGGCGGGATCGGAATTTGCCGCGAATGGCGGGGATGGCGCAATAGGTGCAGCGGTTGTCGCACCCCTCGGCGATTTTGAGATAGGCGGCGAAATCTGGCGTTGTCAGAACGCGGTCGCCGCCCAAAGCAACGGCGTCGCGGTCATCATGGGAGAAGTACTTCGCCCGGGAGCCTTTCTTCTTCGCCGTAACGGCTTGGATCGCCTCCACGATATGGTGAATGCTCCCGACGCCGAGAACGGCGTCCACCTCGGGAAGCTCCTTGAAAATCTCCTCGCCGTAACGCTCGGCGAGACAGCCCGTGACGATGATCGCCTTGAGACCGCGGTTCTTTTTCAGCCAAGCAACGTCGAGAATGTTGTCGATGGCTTCCTTTTTGGCGCTCTCGATGAAGGCGCAGGTGTTGACGATCACAACGTCCGCCTCGGTCTCATCGGGCGTAATCTCATAGCCCGCGTCGAGCACTTCATGGAGCATGACCTCGGTGTCCAGTTGGTTTTTGGGACAGCCGAGCGAGATAAATCCGACTTTCATAAAACGGTTCGGTTCCTTTCGGAAGAGGTATCTGTCATCTATTTTAACATATTGTTGCCGTTTTTACAAGAGAGAAGGAAAATTTTTTCAAAAGAAGCCGTAAAAGCCGCGCAACCCCTTGCATTTTTACGGAAAACATGATAAAATAGAACCGAAATCCAACTTTGGAGGAATGTGATCATGAAATTAAGTGTTCTCGCAAACCTGTATGGATCGAAATCGCTCGATGAGACCCTGCAAATTCTGACCGGTCTCGGGATTCACACCGTCGAGCTCGGCGCGGGCGGCTACCCCGGCAAAGCGCACTGCAACCCTGCAAAACTCCTTGCCGACAAGAAGGAATATGACGCCTTCATCGCCACGCTCCAAAAATACGATGTGACCGTCTGTGCGCTCGCCGCTCACGGAAACGCTCTCCACCCCGACAAAGCGCTCGCCAAACAATACGACGAGGACTTTCGCAACGCCGTCCTGCTCGCCGAGAAAATGGGCGTTGACACGGTCATCACCTTCTCGGGCTGCCCCGGTGACCATGAAGGCGCGAAATACCCCAACTGGGTCACCTGCCCCTGGCCAGACGATTTCCTCAAGATTCTTGACTGGCAATGGAATGAGAAGCTGATTCCCTATTGGAAGAATGCCGCCGCGTTTGCCGAAGCGCATCACGTGCCACACATCGCCTTTGAGATGCACCCCGGTTTCTGCGTTTACAACCCCGAAACCCTGCTCAAGCTCCGCGCCGCCGTCGGACCCGCCATTGGCGCCAACTTCGACCCTTCCCACCTGATCTGGCAGGGGATGGATCCCGTTGCCGCCATCCGCGAGCTTGCCGGCGCAATCTACCATGTTCACGCCAAGGACACCAAGGTTGACTCCTACAACACCGCTAAAAACGGCGTTCTCGACACCAAGCATTACAGCGACGAGCTTCACCGCGCATGGGTATTCCGCACGGTCGGCTACGGCAACAACGAAACCTACTGGCGCGATCTCGTTTCCAACCTCCGTCTCTGCGGCTATGACCGCGTCCTTTCCATTGAGCACGAGGACAGCGTTATGACCATTGACGAGGGTCTGCGCAAAGCGATTGCCTTCCTCAAACCCATCATCATCGAAGAGGCAAAGCCCACCACCATGGCATGGGCTTGATCCCGCCTCTGCTCGCCCGATATTCCGAGGGGCGCGGATTTTCTCCCGGGAGA
>CAKJZF010000142.1 GCA_918290775.1 Clostridiales bacterium
ATCCTTGAAAGCCGCTGTCGGTCCATGCCAAAGCTCCATGACTTCGATCGGCGGGTGCGCCGCAACCAACGGAGCCGTTCCGCCGACAAACGCGCTGTCGCTGTACGCGGTGCGGCAATCCTCAAGCAATTCCTCCTTGGTATAATCGGTGAGAAAAAGGGAGAGAATGCGGGCGGCGCGTTCGGGATAGGACATTTGGCAAAGCTCTGAAATGTCCTGCGTTGAGAGTTTCGGAAGCGATTCGGGAACGAATAGTCCGCCGTCGGAGGCGAGCCCTTGCTTGATGGCTTGCGCAGCGGAGACGGGCAGACCCGTTCCGCGGGTACTGACAAATTTCATGGTTTCTGTTCCTCCTTGAGGGGTTCAATGTTTGGTTGTGTTGCCGGAAAGATGGTTTGCGGCAAACGAATAGGCATTTTCAAAAAAGAGATCGCGGATCAACTGTTCAGAGTAGTTTCTGCGGAGCAAAAGCTCGGCAACGCGGGTCATATCGCCGATCGTCTTCAGTTCGGGCGGCAGCTCGCAACCGTCCCAGTCACCGCCGATGCAAAGCGCGTGTTCTGCACCGCGCTCCAAAAAATGTTCCACATGGGGAATCAGATCGGATAGATGCGCCTCGCCGTTCTCCCGAAGAAATTTAGTATAGAAATTCAGCCCGATGACGCCGCCGGACGATAGAATCCGGGCGATCTGACCGTCCGAAAGATTCCTTGAGACAGGGCAGACCGCTTTGGCGTTGGAATGAGAGGCGATGACGGGACGCCCGTGTGCGCCTGCAATTTCAAAAATTTCTTCCGCGGAACGCACCGAAGCGTGCGAGATGTCGGCAATCATTCCGAGCGAAACGGCACGGTCGATCACCTGTTTCCCGAACGCGGTCAATCCGGCTTGGGTGTTGTGCGATCCCCCGATGCAGGTTTCTCCAGCCCAAAGCGGCGTCAAAATCCGAATGTCGAGACGGAAGGCTTCGTCAACCCGTTCGGGATGTCCGGCAAAAATCCGCGCATCCTCGATTCCAAAGAACAGGGCGGGGTGCGACTGGCGAGGGGGGCAGACGGTTACGGTACGGACGTTTCCGCTTATGACCGACGGATCGGACAGCAGATGTCCGCGCATGGCGATCATCCGTTCCCAACCCGATTCATCGTCCAGCCGGGCGTCGGTCCAAAACGCCATGACTTGGATGTATTGCTCGAATTTCGCGGTACTTTCCGATGAAATCGTCAGATCGTTCTGTGCGAATGACTGATGTTTTCCGTACATTTCGCAAGCTGTATCGCAATGGAGATCAAAGAGAGAAAGCTTCATAAGCAGTTCCTTTCGGGTCAATAGGCGGCGGGAATGTGATGAATGCGCACCACTTTTCCATCCACCATCCAAACTTCAATCACATCCATGCGCGGGCGTTTCCGGGAGGGATGCTCCCGCAGATAGCAGGCAGCCGCCGCACGCGTGAATCGGATCTTGTCGGCATCCACGGCGTGTGCCGGGGGCAGCGCAAACGTCAGATCCTCCGCGCGATAGGTTCGTGTTTTGACTTCCACAAATACAATGGAACGGAGCGAAACGGCGATCAGGTCGATTTCGTATTTGCCGGAGCGATAGTTGCGCTCGCGGATCCAGTAGCCCCGCCGCATCAGATACCGTGCTGCCCGGCGTTCTCCATAGTCTCCGATTTGTTTGGTTGTCTTATTATGCTTCATGAGATTCCGAATCCAAAAAGCGGATGAACAGCTTGCGGTGGATGGGCGAGGGACCGTATTGCCGTAACGCATCCATGTGCGCTTTGGTTCCGTATCCTTTGTGCTTGGCGATTCCGTATTGCGGGTATGCGCGGTCAAGCGCTTCGCAGAGGCGGTCACGGTGCACCTTTGCCAAAACGGAAGCCGCCGCAATGCTCGGAGAGATCGCGTCGCCGTGAATGACAGCGCGGGCAGGGATCGGAAAATCCCGCGCGATGTTTCCGTCGATCAACGCAAAATCAGCAGGGATCTGCAACCCCGCAATGGCACGGCGCATGGCGAGCAGATCAGCTTCCAGAATGTTCAGCCGGTCGATCTCTTCCACGCTTGCTTCGGCAATGCAATATGCCAAAGCCGTCCCGCAGATGACGTCAAAGAGTTTCTCCCGCTTTTTCGGCGTCAGCTTTTTGGAGTCATTCAATCCGTCAATGGCGGCGCCCGGCGGCAGAATGACCGCCGCAGCAACCACAGGGCCGCAGAGCGGACCTCTTCCGGCTTCATCCACGCCGCAAACCGCCCGAAAGCCCTCAGCTCGGAGCGTTTCTTCAATGGTTTGTTTCAGTTGTTCCGACATCGGATGTTCCTCCTGACTCGGTAATGCGATCCAGCGTGATTCTGCCGATTTTGGCGGCGCGAAATTCATCGAGGAGAATCGCGGCGGTTCGTTCGGTGTCAATTTCGCCGCCACTGATCAAAAATCCGCGCTTTCTGCCGATCTTCTGAAACAGCTCGTAATTCGGAAGTTCGAAGTCGGATTCCGTCAATTTGTAACGCCCGGCGAGAAGCTGCGGATAGTCGCGCTTCAGCCTGCCGCAGAGCAGGGCGGCAAGCCCTTCGGTGTCCAGAATATCGTCCTTGATCGCGCCGGTGAGCGCCAAATTTTCTCCGACGCGCCGATCTTCAAACTTCGGCCAAAGAATCCCGGGCATATCCAAAAGGTCAACGCCGATGCCGGTCGGAACCCATTGCTTGTCGCGGGTTACGCCGGGGCGATCCTCCACACGGGTCTTTTTGTTGCCCGAAACACGGTTGATCAACGACGATTTTCCAACGTTCGGGATCCCCAGTACCATCGCGCGGACGCGTCTGCCGGACATTCCTTTTTGGGCGTAACGGGCGAGCTTTTCGGAAAGAATGGTCTGAATGGCAGGGGCGAGACGGTTTATGCCCTCGCCTGTCAGGCAGTCGGTCAGAATCGGGAGTGATTTCTCGCCGGAAAGTCGTGCAAGCCAAAGTCGGTTCTGAACGGGATCCGCCAGCGACGCTTTATTGAGCAGGATCAGGGAAGGCTTTTCCGCCGTCAGCCGCGCAATTTCGGGATTTCGCGAGGAGAGCGGGATTCGCGCGTCCAAAATTTCAATGACAAGATCAACGTTTTTCAGATTCTCCGAGATCATGCGGCGGGTTTTCGCCATATGTCCCGGAAACCATTGGATTGATTCAAATGCCATGGCGACCTCTGTTTCAGCCAAGAACTGTAAACGGCGAGAAGCGAAGGATGACCTTTCCGAGCACGCATCTTGCGTCAACAAATCCGACGGCGGGATCCCGGCTGTCGCGGGAGTTGTTGCGGTTATCACCCATCACAAACAGACAGCCTTCGGGAACAGTGGCTCGGAAAATACCCGTTTTCGAATCAAATCCATATAGAAACCGATTGGTGAAATAGGATCCTTGAGCGGTATCCTCATAACCGCCGATGGAGGCGTTGTAGCGCTTCAGAACCGCGTGCGTATCCGAATAGACCTCGCCGTCCACGGTGATGGTCGCGGTGTTTGTGTCGATTACAACTTCCTGACCGCCAACGGCGATCACCCGTTTCACAAGCGTTTTTTCCATCCCGCTTTCGGCGTTTGTCAGATGAAAGACAATGATGTCATCCTGCTTCGGCGTGTAGAAGGCGGAGCGGAGCAGAAGCGTTTGTTTCTCCTGAAGCGTGTTTTCCATGGAATGCCCGTCCACGCGGCAGATGCGAAACGCAAACGTGAACACAAGGATCACGACAAACACCGCCCATGCGAACAGCTCCAGATACTCAAACAGGGCGACCGACAGGGACCCGGCTTTGCCGTCTTGCACCGGCGAAGGAGAGGACTCGGGGTGAATCGCGTTCATCGGTTGTTCGTTCATGAAAGGCTCCTTTCGGGATGGAGCAAAAGCTCCATCAGGCGATAGCCGTCCGGCAGATAAAACTGCTTTGCGGCGGCGGTTTCCTCGTTGAAGGTCGGAACGCCGTCTCTCTTTTGGTCAGAGGAATAGATGAAGAAGGGGACGGGGTCGATCGTGTGCGTGCGCAGACGGATGGGAGTCGGATGATCGGGAAGGACCATGATGCGGAAATCCTCTCCCGATGCGGCAAGGTAGTCATAGACCGGGCGCAGGATTTCGGCGTCGATTTTTTCCACCGAAAGAATCTTGTTTTCCAGCTCGGCGCGGTGACCGCATTCATCGGGCGCTTCCACATGAACATACACATAGTCGTAGCCCTCGCGGAAGGCATTGACGGCGGCTTCCGCTTTGCCACGATAGTTTGTGTGAACGTTGCCGGTTGCGCCTTCCACGTCAATGGATCTCATTCCCGCGCAAAGCCCGATCCCTTTGATCAGGTCCACCGCGGAAATTACCGCGCCGTTCAGACCCCATTTTTCTTTGAAATTGGGCATTTGCGGCTTTTTTCCGGGGCTCCAGAGCCACGCCGAGTTGGCGGGTTTGAGACCGCGAGCGCGGCGGGCTTCATTGACGGGATGATGATTCAGAATGTCAAAACTGTCCCGCATGAGACGGTAGAATGCCTCTCCGCCGTTTTCCTTCTTCGGCAGATAATCGCCGATCCGTTTGCCGAGAATATCATGCGGGCGCATGAAAGGATACTGATCATCCCCGTTTTTCCAAATCAGGCAATGACGATAACTGATGCCGGGATAAAATTTGCGGACGTCGTTTCCGAGCTTTTCATCCAAAGCCGCGATCAGCTCCGCCGCTTCGGGGGTGGAGATCTCGTCGGCGCTGTGGTCGAGGATGATCTTGTCGTCGTAGTCGCCGTCGTCGGTCAGGGTCACGACATTGCAGCGGTAGGCGGTCTCATCCGGTCGCATCTCGATCCCCATGCTGACCGCTTCCAGGGGAGAGCGCCCTTTGGAATAGACGCGGGGATTGAAAGAGAGAATCGCCATATTGGCGGTGTCGCTTTCGGGAACCATGCCGTCCGGGACGTTGGAAACGGTCCCAACCAGCGCGTCCGCAGCGAGCCGATCCATCATCGGCTTGTTTGCCGCTTCCATGGGGGTACGGTTGCCGATGGCGGCAATTTTTTCGTCTGCCATGCCGTCGGGAATCAAAACAAGGTATTTCATAGGGGGTGCCTCCGTGACCGTCGCGGAAAGGTTTCGCGCGGGAAATATAGATGAAATCAATTCTATATTATAGCATAAACTGATGAAAAGTACAAGGGTGAAGAAAAAACTTTTTCAAAAAACTTGAAAAGCAAAGCGAAATATGGTAAAATAAAAGCAGAACACCTTGACTTCTCGTTTTTCAAAAAAAATTTGAAAAACTATTGACAATCATTTGATTATGTGATATAATCAAATCATAACAGGAAAGGAGGAATCCGAATGAAAGACTTTTTGATGCAACACGGAGCGTTTCTGTTTTGGGCGGCGGTTGCCGTGACGTCGCTGATTGTTGAGGCGTTGACGGCGGAATTGGTGTCCTGCTGGTTTGCTCCGAGTGCCATTGTTGCCATGATCCTGTCGGGCTTTGTGGACATCTTTTGGGTTCAGCTTTTGGTGTTCTTGGTCCTTTCGGCAATTCTTTTGGCGGTTGCGCGAAGGTACCTGAAGAAGCGGCTTGCCGGAAAAGAGAAAACAGATCTCAACGCCGACAGCTTGATCGGAAAAACCGGCATCGTGCAGGATCCGATCAACAACATCACCGAGACGGGCAGCGTGAAAATTTCCGGGTTGGTATGGACGGCACGTGCGACCGACGACCGGGAAATCCCCGCGGGAACGGTTGTGACCGTTCGGGAGATCAGTGGAGTTAAGCTGATCTGTGAACCCGCTCCGCAAGAACAAACGACAAACAAATAAACAAGAAATGAGGTAAAGAATCATGTTTTGGGGTCCTATTATTGCATTGATCATCGTCGTTGCGGCACTTCTCGTTGTCGTGATCGCAAACATTCACATCGTCCCGCAGTCGCAGGCTTATGTGGTTGAGCGGCTCGGCGCATTCCATCAGACATGGAAGACGGGTATTCACTGGAAGATTCCGTTTATTGAACGCATCGCGAAAAAGATCAACCTGATGGAGCAGGTTGCCGATTTCCCGCCGCAACCTGTGATCACCAAGGATAACGTTCGGATGCAGATTGACACGGTTGTGTTCTTCCAGATCACCGACTGCAAGCTCTATGCCTACGGACACACCACCCCGATGACGGCAATTGAAAACCTGACTGCCACCACGCTCCGCAACATCATCGGTGAGCTGGAGCTTGACAACACCCTGACCTCGCGCGACATCATCAACACCAAGATGCGCTCCATTTTGGATGAGGCGACCGACCCTTGGGGTATTAAGGTGACCCGCGTGGAGCTGAAGAACATCATCCCGCCCAAGGAAATTCAGGACGCGATGGAGAAGCAGATGAAAGCGGAGCGCGAGCGCCGCGAGGCGATTCTGCGTGCTGAAGGTGAGAAAAATTCCACCATCCTTGTGGCGCAAGGTAAGAAGGAATCCATGATCCTTCAGGCGGAAGCGGAAAAGCAATCGCAGATTCTCAAGGCGGAGGCGAACAAGGAAGCCAAAATTCGCGAGGCGGAAGGTGAAGCGGAAGCGATTCTCGCGATCCAAAAGGCGACCGCCGACGGTATCCGAATGATCAACGAAGCCGCACCGAGCGACGGAATGATCGCTCTGCGGAGCCTCGAAGCCTTTGAAAAGGCGGCGGATGGCAAAGCAACCAAGATCATTATTCCCTCGGAGATTCAGAATATCACCTCGCTTGTTGCGGGCGTGAAAGAAACCGCGCTAAAATCCGGCGATTAATAAAACGCAGAAAGTGAACGCCGCACCCGACCATCGGGTGCGGCGTTTTGTACTGCCAAATAATGGTCTGACAAATATTGAATAAAAGGTTTCCGCTGTCGGCAATACTTTCTTTGAATACCAAGCAAGGAGCAAAGAATGTATCGAAACAAGGTGGAGATTTGCGGGATCAATACGTCCGAACTCAAGGTGCTGTCGGAGGAGGAAAAGACGGACCTGCTGCGCCGGACGAAGCAGGGAGATGAAGCGGCGCGGCGGGATCTGATTTACGGGAACCTTCGGCTGGTTCTCTCCATCATTCAGCGGTTTTCCGGGCGGCGCGAGAGCATGGACGATCTGTTTCAGGTCGGGTGTATCGGACTGGTGAAAGCGGTGGATCATTTCAACACCGAAATGGATGTGAAATTTTCCACCTATGCCGTTCCGATGATTATCGGTGAAATCCGCCGTTACCTGCGCGATAATAACGCGATCCGCATCAGCCGTTCGGTTCGGGAGCTTGCCTACCGATCCCTGCAGGCGCGGGAGGAACTGATCGCGGTCAAGGAAAGGGAACCGACCGTGGATGAGATTGCGGAGCGGCTTGGGGAAAAACGGGAGGCGGTTCTCCGCGCGATGGAGGCGATTGTGGAACCGATCTCCCTGTATGAACCGGTTTATAACGACAACGGCGACGCGCTCTATCTGATGGATCAGCTTTCGGATTCGAGCGGCGGGGACGAAACATGGCTGGAGAATATGGTTTTGCGCGAAGCGGTGGACAAGCTCTCCGAACGTGAAAAGAAGATCATTCATCTGCGCTTTTATGCAAACAGAACGCAGATGGAGATCGCAGGGGAGATCGGGATCTCGCAGGCGCAGGTCTCCCGGCTTGAGAAAGCCGCTCTCGAAAAGATTCGGAAACAACTGTAACAAAGCGACCGCCCGATGCCGGACGGTCGTTTTGTTTGACTTTAATCAAAAGGAACCGTTGGTCAGATATCGCGTCAATCGCTCCGCGTAAACAGAGAAGCCGAGATCGTTCGGATGAAGGTGCCCATCCGCGAAAAACGCGGTATTTTTCGGAAAAAGTTGATCTCCGTCAACCACTTCGAACTCTCTTTCCAAGGCAACGGAAGCGATGGATCCGCGGGCTGTCCGATGCCAGTCAGCATCTTTGTCCGCTCTCCAAATCGGTGTCAGAACAACCACGCGGCGGGGGAAGCATCGCTCGGCATCCGCCAGTCGCCGCGCGGAGAGAGCGCAATGGATCCGACCTTGGGACCGTCCGGCAGACAGGAGCGCTTAAATTGCTGTGCGAAGAAACGGCGGAGGAACACAAGCAACCATTTGTGAAGGATTTCAGGCGGGTAGACGTCGCCGAGCGCGTAATTGGCAAGGCGGAAGAGCTTTTCGGGAGAGAAGCCGAAGCGGATCAGATAATAGAGATAGAAATCATGAATTTCATAGGGACCGACGAGATCCTCGGTCTTTTGCGCAATCTCGCCGTTTCCGTCGGCGGGGAGCAATTCGGGCGAAACAGGGGTGTCCAGCACATCACGCAAAGCTGCTGCCAGCTTGGATTCTCCCCGACTTTCCGCGCAATCCGCACAGTATGCCACGATATGGCGAACCAGCGTTTTCGGGACTGACGCGTTGACCCCGTACATTGACATATGATCGCCGTTGTAGGTCGCCCAACCGAGCGCCAACTCGGAGAGGTCACCCGTCCCGACAACAAGCCCGCCGCAATCGTTTGCAATGTCCATCAGAACCTGCGTGCGCTCGCGTGCCTGACCGTTTTCATAGGTGACGTTCCGGTCTTCGGGATCATGACCGATGTCCTTAAAATGTTGCATGACCGCGTCGTGAATGTCGATCGTGCGGAAATCAACGCCCAATTCTTCGCAGAGAACCGTGGCGTTGTTTTTCGTCCGTTTTGTGGTTCCAAAGCAGGGCATGGTCACGGCAACAATGTCGTTCCGGGGGCGGTTCAAAGCATCCATCGCGTGAACCATCACCAAAAGAGCGAGCGTGGAATCCAAGCCGCCGGAAATGCCGACGACGATCTTTTTTGCATTGGCACATTCAATGCGTTTTTTCAGCCCGCGTGACTGAATGGAGAGGATGGCTTCGCAGCGTTTTGCCCGTTCGCCCCGGTCATCGGGAACGAACGGATGCGGATCGACAAACCGGGTCAAATTTGTTTCCAAAACGGGCAGAGAAAACGGAATTTCGCGGTACTTTTCGCAAAAAGTTGTTGAAAACGTATTCATCCGAAGCCGCTCATGAATCAATCTTTCAACGTCGATTTCGCTGATCAGAAGTTCATGATCTTCGTCAAACGGTTCGCGCTCGGCAAGCATGGTTCCGTTCTCCGCGATCATGCCGTGACCGCCGAAAACAACGTCGGTTGTGGATTCGCCCTCTCCGCAGGAAGCGTAAATATACGCGCCCGCAATGCGTGCGGATTGACCGCTGACAAGCGATTTGCGGTATTCGTTTTTGCCGATGGTTTCGTTGGAAGCGGAAGGGTTGCAGATCAGAGTCGCGCCAGCCGCCGCATGAGCGGAGGACGGCGGAACCGTGACCCATAAATCCTCGCAGAGCTCCACGGCGATCTTCAGAGCCGGAACGTCGCGGCAGGAAAAGATCAGCTCAGCGGCAAAGGGGACCGCGTCAAACGAACCGAGGGTGATGTCGGTGGGTGTTCCTTCGTAAGGAGCGAACCAACGCGCTTCATAATACTCCGCATAGTTCGGCAGATGCGTTTTCGGAACCATCCCGAGCAACTTTCCCGATTGGCAGACAGCGGCGCAGTTGTAGAGTTTTCCGCGCAGGCAAAACGGCAAACCGACAACCGATACAAGCGTTGTTCCAGCGGTTTGTTCAAGGTAGCGGGAAAGCCCTTCACGCGCGGCGGAGAGGAGGGTTTCATTCAAAAACAGATCGGCGCAGGTGTAGCCTGTGAGATTCAGTTCAGGGAACACGAGAACCTTTACAGCGGATTCTTCCGCCAATTTGCAAAGGCGAATCGCTTCGTCGGTGTTGAAAGCCGTATCGGCAACGCGCACCTTCGGCAGAGCTGCTGCAACTTTGATGAATCCGTTTTTCATGGCAGTCGTCCTTTTCTGTTGGAAAAGATTGTTAACAACATTATACCTTTCTTTGCCCGAAAAAACAAGCCCTTTTGGAAAAAAGTTTTCGATCGTTCAAGCAATTCGGGTAATCACTGCGAAAAAAAGGGAGAAAATGCCTTTTGGGGATTGAAATACAGTTTAGGATGTGCTATAATATGAACATCTTACTTAATAAAAAGGTGTGTAAATCAACTATGAAAGACCTTTCACGCAATCTGACCATGCTCTGTGATTTTTACGAGCTGACCATGAGCAACGGGTATTTCCGAAAGGGAATGCAAAATCAGATCGTCTATTTTGACGTTTTTTACCGTAATAATCCAGACAACGGCGGATTTGCCATTGTGGCGGGGCTGGAGCAGGTGGTGGATTACATCAACAACCTGCATTTTGACGAAGAGGACATCGCTTTCCTGCGGGGAAAGCAATGCTTTTCCGAGGAGTTTCTGACCTATCTTGCCGGGTTCCGTTTTACGGGGGACATTTGGGCGATTCCCGAGGGAACGGTTGTCTTTCCGGGAGAGCCGTTGCTGACCGTTCGCGCCGGGGCGATCGAAGCGCAGTTCATAGAGACCTACATTTTGATGATTCTCAATCATCAGTCTCTGATTGCAACCAAGGCGGCGCGGATTACCCGCGCGGCAAAGGGCAGAGCCGTGAGCGAGTTCGGTTCCCGTCGTGCGCAGGGGGCTGACGCGGCGATTTTCGGTGCGCGTGCCGCTTTCATCGGCGGTTGCGGATCCACCGCCTGCACGATCACGGATGAAGCGTTCGGCGTTCCCGCAACCGGTACGATGGCGCATTCCTGGGTGCAGATGTTTGACAGCGAGTACGAAGCATTCCGTTCCTATTGCGAGATCTATCCCAACAACGCCACATTGCTGGTTGACACTTATAATGTTTTGGAATCGGGCATTCCGAACGCGATCAAGGCGTTCAATGCGGTTCTGAAGCCGCTCGGCATCACCAAATGCGGGATTCGCATCGACTCCGGCGACATCACCTATTTGACACAAAAAGTTCGCAAAATGCTGGATGAAGCCGGCTGGACGGAATGCCGGATCGTGATCTCCAACTCTTTGGATGAATACCTGATCCGCGAGCTGATCCGGCAGGGCGCGTGCGTGGACGCATTCGGCGTCGGCGAACGGTTGATCACGGCAAAGAGCGATCCCGTGTTTGGCGGGGTTTACAAACTCTGCGCGGTGGAGGATCGCAACGGAAATATTATCCCGAAGATCAAGATTAGCGAGAATGTTGGAAAGATCACAACGCCGCATTTCAAGAAAGTCTATCGTCTGCGCGGAAGAGACACCGGGAAAGCGGAAGCCGATTTGATCTGCGTTTATGACGAAATCGTTGACGATACCAAGCCGATCGAGCTTTTCGATCCGGAGCACACGTGGAAACGGAAGGTACTGGAAAATTACACCGCCGAGGAATTGCTGGTTCCGATCTTTCAAAACGGCAAGCAGGTCTATCAATTGCCGACGCTTGCGCAGATCCGGGCGCATTGCGAGCGGGAAATCAACGGAATGTGGGACGAAGTCAGACGTTTCAACAATCCGCATAACTATTACGTGGATCTTTCTCAGAAACTTTGGGATATCAAGCAAAACATGCTGCAGTCGCGCGGCGTTTGGAATCCTGTCAAAAATCAGTAATGCAACCTCGAAAAGGGATAGATCACGGTCTGTCCCTTTTTTTCTACAATTTTTTTCGATTTTTTTTCGCAAAGGTATTGGAATTTTAAATTTCATATGATATAATAGATATATGAATGTTTGAATGGGACGCTTTGCGGCTCATTCCGTTCACGCTACGCGATGTTTGATTGGAATGGCGTCGGCGTGTATGATACATCAGAAATCCGGACGGAAACGCGCACGGAGGCAATGACGATGGCGGCAAAATTACAAACCTTTTGGGAAACAATTAAAGATTTCGTTCTCCGATATGTTGTGGAGCCTTTTCGTCATTTCGGACCTTTCGATTTGTTGGATATCCTGTTGCTCACGGTTCTGCTCTACGCGCTCTATCGGTTTGCGAAAACGCGTCGGGCGGGCAGAGTGTTGGCAGGGCTTGTGATCGTGATCATCGTGAGTCTGCTGGTAACGCTTTTGAACCTCCCTGCGCTGACATACATTGTGCGTTTGTTTGCTTCCGCGTCCTTCTTCTGCTTCGTTCTGATCTTCCAGCCAGAGATTCGGGACGCGCTTGAGCGAATCGGGAATTCGCGTTTGGCGGCGCCCTTGAGCGATACCATTCCCAAAAAACTCTATCCGCTTGCCAAAGAGGTCACGGCGGAAACGCTGGACGCGGTGTTTGCGATGTCCGAGAGTTGCACCGGGGCTTTGATTGTCTTTGAGGGAATGACCAAGCTCGGAGACTATATGGAGAGCGGAAAACTGGTGGACGCGCGGGTGACCTCGCATCTGCTTTCCAACATCTTTTTTGACAAAGCGCCTTTGCATGACGGCGCCGTCATCATCCGCAATTTCCGCATTTTTGCGGCAAGCGTCGTGCTGCCGTCGACAAAAAGTACCATGGATTTTGGCAGTATGGGAACAAGACATCGCGCCGCGGTCGGCGTGAGTGAAGTGAGCGACGCGCTGGTGGTTGTGGTTTCCGAACAGAGCGGAAAGGTCTCGGTTGCGCAGGAGGGGAGGCTTTTGCGCGGCGTGGATCGGGATATGCTCGAAGATATTTTGATGACCTACCTTGCCGGCAATCTCTATTTGAGAACGCGCCGTGCAGAATCCAAAAAGCTCTTCCTGGAGCGGTTGGAACAGCTGACCAACACTCCCGTCAACGAGTCGGATGGACCGAAGCTCGAGGCGGAGCAACTTGAGATGCCACTCCCGAAGCCAGGGATCCCAGAGCTGTTTGACGAAGAAGATATGCCGACGAAAGGAGCCTGACCGCGATGAAAACGAAAAACGCGCTCGGACATATGTCCATGAAAAAAGAGACGGCAGGAAATCGCGTCCGGCGGTTGCGGATTTTGCCGAAAATCATCTGCCTGTTGCTCGCGATTCTGATTTGGCTGTTGGTTGTGAATATCGCGGATGTCGATTTCACGAAATCATCGTTCTTCCGCGTGACGCCGAGATATACGCAAACGAAATGACGGAACGGCAACCTGTTTATCGCTATCTTCATGGCGGCGTTTCGGTGCCGGTTTCCGCCGATCCCGACGAAATATGCAATGAAGCAAGAACCCGAATGAAGCGGAAGGGATTGGATTCCCGATCGCTTCATTTTCGGCTTTATAAACGGTCGGTTGACGCGAGAAAACGCGACGATGTGCGCTTTGTCTGCACGGTTTTGATTGAGTCTCCCGCGCCGATTCCAAAGAGCGTTCAGCTTCGGGCGAAACTGCGGGAATTACAAGAGGATATGCCCGCGAGCGTGCACGGAACCGAACCGATCGGCGCACCTCCGCTGATCGTTGGAATGGGACCTGCCGGGCTTTTTGCGGCGCTTTTGCTCGCCGAAAACGGATACCGACCGATCATCATTGACCGAGGAGATTCGGTTTGGGAGCGCGTTCGCGCGGTGGATCGGTTTCGCGCGGAAGGTGTGCTTGACACGGAGAGCAATGTGCAATTCGGTGCCGGCGGAGCGGGAACGTTTTCGGATGGAAAGCTCGTCACGCGCATCCATGATCCGTATTGCCGATTCGTTTTGGAAAGCTTTCGACGATTCGGCGCACCCGAGGAGATTCTGACCTTGGCAAAACCGCACATCGGAACCGATGTGTTGCGAACGGTTGTTTCGAAAATGCTTGAACGTATCGAAGCGCTTGGCGGGAAACCGATTTACCGGTGCCGCATGGACGATTTCACCGAGAGAACGGACGGAACCATATCGGTCTCCACCACGCGGGGAGAAATCCTCTGCGGCGCACTTCTGCTCGGAATCGGGCACAGCGCACGGGATACCTATCGGACGCTGCTTGGCAAACAGTTTGCCATTGAGCCGAAGCCGATGTCGGTCGGGGTGCGTGTCGAGCATTTGCAAAGCGAGATTGACCGTGCTTTGTACGGTTCTTTTGCAGGGCATCCGAACCTCGGACACGCGGAATACGCCCTCTCCGACACCAAAGGAGAACGAGGGGTTTACACCTTTTGTATGTGTCCAGGCGGGGAGGTCGTTGCGGCGGCGTCCGAAGCGGGCGGGTTGGTTGTCAACGGCATGAGCAATCATGCGCGAGACGGTCGCAACGCCAACGCGGCGGTCGCGGTTTCGCTTTCCTGTGCCGATTACGAAGCGGTCGAGGGAAGCCGCGTGTTGGGGGCAATCGAATTGCAAAGAGCGATCGAACGCGCCGCATTCACTGCGGGCGGGTCAGATTATTTTGCGCCGGTGATGACGCTCGGTGACTTTCTCAGCGGAAAACGGGGCAGCGAGCCGACCAAAGTGCAGCCGTCTTACCGCGGCGGGAAGGTGCGCGTTGCCGATTTTGGAGCGATTTTCCCTGCGTCCGTCAGCGCGTCCCTGCGGTATGCGTTCGCCTCGTTCGGAAGAAAACTCGAGGGCTTTGACGCATCCGATGCGATTCTGACTGCCGCGGAGACCAGAACTTCCGCGCCGCTGCGGATTCTGCGCTCTCCCGAAACCATGACGGCGGTCGGACATGACCGCATTTATCCCTGCGGAGAAGGAGCGGGGTATGCGGGCGGCATCACAAGCGCGGGTGTTGACGGCTTACGCGCGGCGGAAGCGCTCATGAAACGATTTGGAGGTCCAGATGAAAACGGTTGCAACGGTCATTGAACTGAACGGAGAAATTGCCACGGTTGAGACCGAAAGAACCTCCGCCTGCGAGGGCTGTCATAAAATGGTGGACGGCGGCAGTTGTTCGGTTTGTTCGCTGATGGGAAGCGGAAGAAAACTCCGCTCCGTGGCGGAGAACCGGGTTGGGGCAAAGGTCGGAGACCGCGTAACGGTGGAGACAGCCACCTCGCGGGTGCTGTTCTATGCGGCTTTGGTATTTGTTCTTCCTTTGTTGCTTGCCGTTGGGGGATGGTTCCTCGCCGGAGCTTTCACCGATGAAATGATATGGCATGGGATCGGGGCGGGGATCGGCTTTGTTCTGACCTTTGTCGGCTTGCGGATCTACTCGGGTGCCGTCGGAAAACGACGCACCGACGCGGTAATCACCGCCATTGTTTCGAGCGAGGGACATTCGCCGGAATAACCCCTTGAGAATGAGAAAGGCACGATTAGAATAGGAAAGGAGCCGCTTGATGGAGAGCATTGCAAAACAACCGAATAAACAATGGCATCTGCTCTTCGACGAAGGCGATCCGAACGCCGCGAGAGCCGTTGCAGATCTTGCGGACGCTTTGCAGATCACGCCGACCACGGCAAAGCTCCTTTACCTGCGCGGCTATCACACGGTTGAGGA
>CAKJZF010000143.1 GCA_918290775.1 Clostridiales bacterium
GGAGTTTTCGCAGTCCTATGCCTGCGAGGAGCATGGCATCTCCTTCGGTGAATTGGAGCCGAGAATGTTTTCTTTCAATAGTCCCGTAGGTGCCTGCCCCCATTGCGCGGGGCTGGGCGAGATGCAGCGGGTTGCCGTCAATCGCCTGATTCCGAATCAAAAGCTCTCCCTGCGAGGCGGGGCAATCGCGGTCAACGGGTTCAAAACGCTGGAGGAGGAGAGCTGGAACGGACCGCTGTTTTCCGCCGTCGGAGAGCGGTTTGGCTTTACTTTGGATACCCCCATTGAGCAATTTACGCCCGATCAATATCGGATCCTGATGTACGGAAGCGGAGACGAGATCTATGACATTCACCGTTGGTTCGGCAAAGAGGAACACCATCAAAAGACCAAATTCGACGGGCTGGTTGCCATGATCGAGAATCGTGCGCAAACCTGGGGCAACGAATACTACGATCAGTTTATCGAAGCCGCTCCCTGCCCGGAATGCAACGGGCAGAGACTGTCGCCAACAATGCTGGCGGTCACGGTTGGCGGACTGAACATTCATGCGTTTTGCTCGCTCTCGGTGGAGAACGCACTGAAGTTTGTCAACGAGCTGCAATTAAATGAGACCGAATCCAAGATTGCGGCGGAGATTCTCAAGGAGATCCGGGCAAGACTGGGCTTTTTGGTCAGTGTCGGGCTGAATTACCTGTCGCTCTCCAACAAATCGGGAACCCTGTCCGGCGGTGAGGCACAGCGCATCCGCTTGGCAACGCAAATCGGATCTTCACTGGTCGGCGTGCTCTATATTTTGGATGAGCCGAGCATCGGTCTGCACCAACGGGATAATTCCAAGTTGATCGCAACGCTCAAACGCTTGCGCGATTTGGGAAACACCGTGATCGTCGTTGAGCACGACGAGGAAACCATGGAAAGCGCCGATTATCTGATTGACATCGGACCGGGCGCGGGAATTCACGGCGGAAACGTGGTTTCGGCGGGAACGCCGGAGGAGGTCATGCGGGATCGAAATTCGATCACGGGCGAGTATCTCTCGGGACGTTGCCGCATCCCCCTGCCCGCCAAGCGACGGGCGGGCAACGGACATTTCCTTTCGGTCAAGGGCGCCGCGCAGAACAACCTCAAAAAGTTGAACGTGGATATCCCGCTCGGTTGCTTCGTGTGCGTGACAGGCGTTTCCGGGTCGGGCAAATCCTCGCTTGTCAATGATATTCTCTATCCGGTTCTTGCCGAGCGGCTGAACCGTGCCGTAACCTACGCGGGCGAATATGAGGAGATCAGCGGCGTGGAGCATTTGGACAAGGTTATTTGCATCGACCAAAGCCCCATCGGTCGCAACCCGCGCTCCAACCCCGCAACCTATACCGGGCTTTTCAATGACATCCGCGACCTCTTCGCGCAGACCAAGGACGCAAAAGCCAAGGGCTTCACGGCGGGACGGTTCTCCTTCAATGTCAAAGGCGGACGGTGCGAGGCGTGCGAGGGTGACGGTGTGAAGAAGATCGAAATGCACTTTCTGCCGGACGTGTACGTCACCTGCGACGTCTGTAAGGGAAAGCGGTATAACCGCGATACGCTGGACGTTCACTACAAGGGAAAGAACATTTTCGATGTGCTGGATATGACTGTGGAAGAAGGTGTTTCCTTCTTTGACGGGTTGCCCGCAATTCAACGCAAACTGCAAACACTTTACGACGTCGGGCTGGGATATATCAAGATCGGACAGCCGGCAACCACCCTGTCGGGGGGTGAAGCACAGCGCGTCAAGCTTGCAACCGAGCTGGCAAAGCGCGGAACGGGACGAACCATCTATATCCTCGACGAACCGACCACCGGCTTGCATACCGCGGATGTTGAAAAGCTTCTCGAGATTCTTCAGCGGCTTTGCGACGGCGGGAATTCGGTGCTGGTTATCGAGCATAATTTGGACGTGATCAAATCAGCCGACTGGATCATCGACCTCGGACCCGAAGGGGGCGAGGGCGGCGGAACGCTGATCGCGCAGGGGACTCCCGAGGAGGTTGCGCAGGTTGAGCGATCCTACACAGGGCAGTATTTGAAAAAATGGCTTGCGAAAGCCAACGAAACGGTTAAATGAAAAAGACGGTGCCCCGGTGCGGATGTTTCCGCACCGGGGCACTTTGGGCGTTAAAATCAATCGGTCACCAATCGCAGTTCGGCACCAAGCGAACGGAATTTTCCGATCAGATCGGGATATCCGCGCTCGATGTGACGAATTTCGGAAATGGTGGTCTCTCCTTCGGCGCAAAGCCCGGCAATCAGCAGAGCCGCACCCGCACGCAGATCGGTGGCGCAAACCCGGGTGCCGGTCAGCCGATCCCCGCCGCGAAATCGGGCGCATAAACCGTCCGATATGACATTCGCGCCCATCCGCCGCAATTCTTCCAAATATCGGAACCGATTCTCCCAAACCCGTTCATAAACCAAACCGCCGCCTTCGGAAAGGCAGAGAAGCGGCGCAAATTGCGGTTGCATATCGGTTGGAAATCCGGGGTACGGAAGGGTTTCAATGTCGGTTCCGCGCAGAGGAAGCATCCGCGTGAGCGTAACGGTGTCCTCGCTTGCCGCGATAGAAGCGCCCATCGCTGCAAGCCTGTCGGTGACGGCTTCCAAATGGTCGGGGTTGACCGCACGCAGGCGGATGTGCCCGCCGGTTGCCGCGGCGGCGGCAAGATAGGTTCCCGCCTCGATCATATCCGGGATGATGCGATGGCGGCAACCATGCAGGTTTTTCACACCGTTTATGCGGATTTGCGAGGTTCCCGCCCCGGAGATTTCCGCGCCGCAGGCATTGAGAAAGTTTGCCAAATCGACGATATGCGGTTCCCGCGCGGCGTTCTCGATCATGGTCGTTCCATCCGCCGTTGCCCCGGCGAGAATGCCGTTAAGCGTTGCACCGACAGACGGAAATGAGAGACGAACCGCACCCCCGTGTAAACCGCCCGGCGCGGTCAGCCGAATGTTCCCGACGCTCGGAACGACCTCGGCGCCGAGCGCGGAAAAGATCATGAAATGTTGGTCAAGCGGGCGGTTGCCGAAATCGCAGCCGCCCGGCAACCCGGAAACGGCATAGCCGAACCGACCGAGTTCTGCTCCGAGCAGGTAGGATGACCCGCGCAGGCGGGTCGTCAGGTTGAGGGGAAGCGCGTTGGGGTCAACGTCGGCGGCGTTGACCTGCACGGCGGTCGGACTTTCCCACGTCACCCGCGCACCCATGTCTGAAAGAATGCGGAGCGTCGTAGTTACATCGGTCACAGCGGGAAGATTTTCGATTGCAACGGTTTGGCGGAGCAATATCGTGGCGAACAGGATTGGCAAAGCGGCGTTTTTCATCCCGCCGATGAATACCTCGCCGCGCAAGCGATTGCCACCCCGAACAGAAATCAACGGGATCATGAAGATGGTCGGAAGTCCTTTCCCGGTTTCCGCGGGAGAATGGAAATGACCGAAATTTGCGTAGCGTATACGCAAAAATCGGTCATTTTCTTGGTTAATTCCTTGTTTTTTGTCGAGGCGGAATCCGAATTGATCGTTCACAGGCAGTATATGCCGAAGAGCGATGATTCGTTCCGCCGGTCAGCGGTTATCTGCCGGGAATTGCGGGCGGTACCACGCAACGGCAAGATCCACCACCATGTCATAGCTCCGGGTTCCGGCCGGAGAACCCTGCGATTGCAGATAAACGTCGTTTGTCTTTTCGCTGACGGTCGCGGCAACATTCTCGCGGTATTTTTCAAAGAATGCCGCGTAGGCGCGTTCTTCCAGGACAACGGGTTCGCCGAGCTGTGCAAACGCGGCGCTGTAAAGCGTGCGATCGGCGGAGTACAGCGCGTTTGCCACATACTCATAAACATTGAGCAATCCGCTGTAACGGATATAGGGGTCATCCGAGGAGATGCAGACGAGAAACGCCACGAAATTTGCCTCGTCCTCACGGGCAACGCCGCGTTGGTGCGCAAGCTCGTGCGCCGCCGTGAATGGGATGCAATAGTCGGGGAACGCCACATTGACATTTGCTTCCCCCGTAAAGAAGGAATAAACGCCCGTAATGTGGGTATAGGACATCGCTTCACTCAACATGACAGGTTTGACCCGGCTGTAAAAATGGTCAGGAAAATCGCGGTCGGCGGTCAGGGTTCGGTAAGCGTCCATCAGCTTGCCGTTCATCTCCTTCAGCGAATAGGGCATGACCGAGGAACCGTTGGAAGAAACCAGCAAATCCTCGGCAAGCGGGTTGATCTGATCGGTCAGGATCAGAGCGGTCTGATAAAGCTCCTCGGCGGAAACGCGGTCGCGCGACAGCCCGAGCTTGCGATCCAAGGTCGCTCCGTAATATCCCGGGGCGAAGCACCAGACAAACAGGATCCCGACCACGCAGACCACGGCGAGGATACGACCGAGAAAGGAGAGAACGGTTTTCCCGTTTTCGGAATAAATCCGAACCGCGCGAACGATGGTAACCACCAGGATCAGCGGGATGAGCAGCAGGAGCAATTCCGCCGCGGAGAAGGGAAACCAAACGGTCAGCGTTGCGAGCAGACGACGTCCCCAGCGGCTGACGGAGCGATTGAACCAATCGGCAAAAGCGGGACTGCGCGTAAAGACGGTATAGAAAATGGCGCTGATTGCCGCCCATGCGTAAATGACGATGCAGGCAACGGGCAACCGTTCATGGCTTCGTTGTTTTTTTCTCAAGTTTTCGCCTCCTTCCCGCAGGTTTTGCGTTCATAGGTTGACGCCCGGAAACAGCACCCCGATCAGCTCATCCATGTCAGGTGGGATCGGAGCGGACAGGGTCATGGATTCTCCGGTCGCGGGGTGCGGAAAAACCAGCGAACGGGCATGGAGCGCCTGCCGGGCAAATCGCCCGTTCGGGATTCCGTAGAGATCATCGCCGACGATCGGATGACCGAGCGACGCGAAATGGACGCGCAGTTGATGCGTGCGACCGGTCAGCGGGTGTGCTTCCGCCAGCGTGCATCCGCCGCCGCGAGCCAAAACGCGGTAATGGGTGACCGACAATTCGGCTCCGGCGGCATCCGGCGAACAGACTTCACGAACAATGATGCTTTCCGCCGAGCGGCGCAAGGGACGGTCGATCACGCCTTCTTCTGCCGGCAGATCCCCTTCCAGAACCGCGATGTAGGTTTTCCGAATCTGTCCGCTTTGCATCGCCCGCGTCAGCCGCCCGGCGGCGAGCTTATTCCGGGCGATCAGAAGCAGACCGCTGGTGTCGCGGTCGAGACGGTTGACGGGACGAAAAACGAACGGGATTCCCTTTTCCCGATAGCGAAAGGCAAGCGCGTTTGCCACGGTGTCGCGTTCATGGTCGCGCGATGGATGTGTCGGCATCCGGGCGGGCTTGTTCGGAACGACGATGTCGTCGTCCTCATAGAGAATCGGCAAGTCGAGCGGAACCGGCTGCAGCTTTTCGGTGTTTTCGCGGTCGGTCAATGCGAGCGAAAGTGTTTCGCCTGTGCGCAGTCGGTGCCGGACGGTCACGTGTTCCCCGTTGACCAAAATGCCGTCATCGCGGTATTTGAGATATTTCAGCATTTTGACCGACGGAGCGATCCGGGCGGCGAGAAACGCGCGAACGGTGATGCCGTCGTCGGCATCTGTGATGCGAAATTGCATAATCGGAGCGCCCCTTTCCCGTTTTTCATGCCAAATCCGTCTTTATTATATCATTCTTCCCGCCGATTTACAAGAGAAACCGACCCGATTTGCAAAAAACTTTTCGGTTTGACGCTTGTCTGAAATGTGACGCAAAACAAAGACCTCCCCGAAGGGAGGTCTTTGGGCGGCAATTTATTTGTTGATGATCGTGACGCCGGCGGGAGCAATGCCCGTGCTGGCATAGACGATCTCGTTGATCTGCGCGATTTGAGCGGGTTGCAGGCTTTCCGCTTTGACAATGATGCTTACGCTGTCACCGTTGAGAACGGCAACGCACTGCTCAAAGCCCTTTGCGGTGATCAGGGATTCCATGTCGGCTTCCTTGCGGATCTCATCGGCAATGGCGGAGATGCCGGCAAGCGCTTCGTTTTTGGTCTGTTCGCCCGCTTCCACATTGTCAACGACCGATTGCAGAACTTCCAACGCCTCATCGCGGGCACGCTGACGGCTCACCTGCGTAGCGGAGAAGTAAGCGTCGGTGGTGCTGGTTTGCGTGGGCTGTGAATCGGACGACTGTTCCGCAACGGTTCCGCTCGGCTTGTCATATCCCTGATAGCCCTCGGTGTTCTTCTTGTCACCTTTGGAGAAGAGCATCCAGTTGAGCAGGACTGCGGCGCCGATGAGAAGAACCGACGCGGCAATGATGGCGTTGCGCTTGCCGAACTTAGACATGGCGCGGAAGAATTTTCCGTGCTGTTTTTCGGCTTCGGGTTGGGTGGCGGTGCTGATTTCGGTATTCTGGCGATTCATGGGGAGTTCCTCCTGTTTCTTTCTGGTTTGGATTTGTTACACTATATGAACACGTGGGCGCGAATATGCGAACGCGGGAATTTTTGTTCATTTTTTTGCTTCGGAAATGTAGATGCGGTTTGACGGAACGCGAAACGCCGAGGAGAGCAGTGCAGTCAATTCACCGCGAACCGCCGTTTCCCCGCCGCCCCGGCAGACAACGCCGATCCCGGTTACTTCGGGCGGATTGCGCGAGATGACGATGGGAGAAGCATTCGACCCGCTTCCGACCGTCGCGTAGACTTCGGAGCCGTTTTTCAGCTCCGTGGCGTAGATCGTTTCAAACCCGCCGGAAAGAGAAACCGCAACCCGAACGTTGCTTACCCCGGCAACCGACCCGCAAAGCAGAGCAATGCGCTCTTCCAACGCCGCGCGATATGCGTCCAGCTCTTCCTGCGAGGAGGGGGCGGATTCCTCTTTCGCCGTGCTTTTGGGCGTGGAAAACCATCCGCTTCCGATCAGCAGAAGCAGAATTCCAAGCCCGCCGCCGAGCAAAATGACAAGGATTTTTTTGCGGTTTTGTTTCTCCGCCGTTGTTGATGATTCTTTCATTTCGTCACCTCCCGTCAGGCGATCGCGGTGTCGCAGGGACATCCCAGCAGATCGGAGACATATTGTTCCAGTTCGTGCGGATCCCGCCATCGCGCCCCTCCGGATAGGATCAATGTAACGTTCAGCGGTTTGCTTTCTTCGTCATTCTGCTCCCATCTGATGGCGCAGGTCAGATCGGTTTGATTCAACGAAAATTTTTCCGCGAGATGCGCGGTCAGCGATTGCGCAAAATAGGCGCGGGAAGCCTCGTCGAGCGCGTCGTGCGAGCGGGCTTCAAAGGATGTTTCCCCGCCGCTTTCCCAGCCGCCGATCTCCGAGGGAAGCTCACGCAGACGGGCAAGCGCACGCGGCAGGGGCAGGGCAATCACGCAGAGAATGACCAAAGAGGTGATCAACCGAACGTGTTTGCCGATGCCGCCGCTTGTTCCCTCGGGGGTCAGAATTCCGATTGCCGCCGCGAGGAGCGCCGCGCCGAGCAAAGAGATCAAATAGGATTTCATCCTTTTTCACCTTCCTTTCTTTTGAACAAAGAACCGAATGAAACCGCCTGTCGAGGTTCTCTATCCGACCGCCGATCCGCAACGCACCAAAAGCACAATGGAAAGGAGCAACACCGAGGAGCAGATACACGCCGCCGCCAACAGATAGCCGCAGAGCGACGCTGTTTCGTCCAAGAGCTTTTTTTCGGCGGAGCATCCGAGCAGATCGGCGACCGACGCCGCGATCTGCCGGCAGATCATGGACAGCCACAGGCGGGAGATCATCGGGAAAAGGGAAAGGATGATCAACAGCAGAGCGCAGATACCGAGCGTTCCGCGCAGGTAGGAGATCCCCGCGCTCACAGTGCGGAGCAACTCGGAGACCGATCCGCCGACAACGGGGATCATATTTCCTGCCGCAAATTTTGCCCCGCGTATGGCAAGGCTGTCCGCACGCGCGGCAAGGACGGTCTGAAATCCGAGCATGGCAAGCAAAATGGTCATCAGAAACGCAAGAAACGTGGTATAATGCTTTTTCAGGGAAGAAATCAGCGTGCCGAACCGCAGATCGGGGTTGATCGCGCCAACCGCCGAAAAGGCGATACAAATGCCGCAGAACGGAACCACGCTGTTGCCGACCGCTTCTTCCAAAACGGTCAGGTAAACCGAAAGTCCCGCCGACGAGGTCGTGGCGGCTGTCACATTGCCGCCCATCGCCCAAAGTGCGCCGGAAAGCGGGATGACCGCGCCGGTCAATCGGTTGAGCTGTTCAAAATAGGCAATCGCTGAGCGGATAGAACCGTAGGTCTGCGCGAGGAGCGCGGCAAGGATGGCAAGCGTGGACGCAAACGAGACCGCGCGTCCGAGAGATTCACTGCGAAACGAGGAGCGGAACGCGCCGAAAAGCGCCGAAATCAAAAGCAATCCGACCACCTGACCGAGCGTCGCGAAGCTCTCTTGAAGAGAAACTCCCATGATGGAGAGCAGGGAATGGAGGAGCGAAGAAAAACCGCTCATTTGCCGCACCCCGCCGGCAATCTCCTCGGTGCTTCCCGAAAACAGTTCGGATGGGAGAAATTCGGCAATGTCATCGGGAAGGGCTTCGAGCAGACCGCCCCATTCGTCCGGCGGTTCCTGCACAGGATCGGTTTCCTCGGCAACGGCAGGAACCAAAAGCAACGCGACGACCACCAGCCCGAACAGCAAAGCCCAAACGGCACGACGGATCAAAAGGAAAACGCGAGAAGCTCTTTTGCCGCGGAAAGAATTTCGCCGATCAGGGGGAGACACAGCAAAAGAATCTCGACCTTTCCGGCAAGTTCGACCCCGGTCGCAACGCCGCCCTCGCCCGCGTCGCGGCAGATGTCCGAACAGCATTGCGTCAGAACCGCGATTCCCAAAGCCTTGATCAGAAACGCGGCATAAGAGGAAAGTCCCGTCTCCTCCGTCAGGTTGCGCAGATAGGTCACAAGCGGAGCGGCAAGGGAGAGAATCGTCCACGCGAAGAACACGGTCAACGCCAGCCGCAGCAGCGGCAGGTAATCGGATCTCCATTGCTTGATGATCACGGCAAGGCAAACGCCCGTAACCGCCGCCAAACAGATTTTCGCGCTGTCCATTCGCCGGTTTCATCCAACGCCGAAAACCGATGTCACAAAGTCAAACAAATCGCGGATTCGGCTGATGAGCAGCATCAGAGCCACGAGAATCCCCGCCAGCGTCACAAACATGGCTTGTTCGTCTCGTCCGGTCTTGGAGAGAATTTGCGTGGCAACCGCCACGAGAATGCCGATTCCGGCAATTTTGATGATAAGAGAAATATCCATATTATTCCACCTTCCTTTGTTTTTGCATGATGGCGGCGAACCTTTTTACCATAGCAGGATCGCCGCCATTGCGGCAACGCCGAGGCTGACGGCAACGGCGATCCGTTGCCGGGCGGGCAGTTCTTCCATGCGGCGGGAGCGGAGCTTGCCGAGCGAGGCGATGTAGTAGTCGCATCGGCGGAGCAGTTCCTCGCGATAGCCGCTTCCGACCTCGCGGACGAACGAGCAAAGCAGTCGCCGGGCTTCTTTGTCCAAATAAATTTGCGAGGCGTGGTAAACCGAAGTCAGATCGGGACGTTGCCCCGTGAAGGAACACGCCTCCAACAGAGCGCGATCGGCGCCGGCGAGGATTTCGGGCAGGGGCATGAGATAGCAGTCGATTTGCGAGCGGATATACCAGATCAGATCCGACCATCCCGCCAAAACCGCGATTTTTTTCTTTTCATATCGAACGATCACCGCCGCGGCAAAAGCACCTGCGCCGAGAATCAGAATCACCCCGAGAATTTTAAGAATCGGCATGAGCATCCTCCCATTTGCAAATCTCATAGGAAAAACCGCCGGCGCCGTTTCGGGAAAGCCCCACATATGCGTCAAACACACGGGCACGATGCAGACGCGCCATGGCGGGGCGACGCAGAAGTTCTTCCACCGTTCGGGCATGGGCGGACGCGAGCAGTGGAACCCCGCGGTTTGCGGCAGAGAGAATGGCGTGCGCGTCGGCTTCGGTGCCGATCTCGTCGCAAATGATCAGCCCGGCGCCGAGATTGCGAACGGCAATGTCGATGCCGACCTCGCAGGGGTAGCCAACGAGAACGTCCAGCAGCAGATCCTGCCCGTCAAGCGCGTCGGCAAGCTCTTCGCGGGAGTCAATCACAACGGTTCTCCAGCCCCAAGCGGGGGAGGACGCATCCCGCGCCGCCGAGCGCAAAAAGGTCGTTTTACCGACGCCGGGAGGCGAATAGACCAAAACGCCGCCAAGCCCCGGCGCCGAGCGAAGCAACCGCAGAATCGGATCGGTGACAACGCGGTGATCGTGCGGCAGACGGATCATCAGTCCGCTGACGGAGCCAACGCCGATGATCCTGTCGTTCTCGGTCGCGGCAACGCCGCAAACGCCGACGCGGATCCCGCCGCGCAGGGTCAGGTATCCTGATCGGATGCGGTCACGGTAGGCGTAGAGGGATCCGTCGCACATTCGTGTCAAAATATCGGAAAGCTCGGCTTCGGTCAGACAAACGTCGGTGTAGTGGTTGCGCCCGCCGCAGGTTACGGTGCAAATGCGGTTGACGTGCAGACGGATTTCCTCGGCGCGTGCGGCACCGCAGGAGCGGATTGCTTCCAAGAGACGCTCCGGGAACCATCGCATCAGTACTTCCGGGAGAGAGACGGGGCTTCTTTTCCGTTCCGTAATCTGCATTGCGCCACCCCCTTCTCATGACCACTATATGAGGACACGCCCCGGATTAGAACATTTTTTTCAACGGAGCATAGGATGGATAATGGATTTTTTGATCCGAAAAATGCAAAAACGCGTTTGCGTTGCAGAGAAGGGGTATTTGATATGAAGAAATCGGGAAAGAGAACTTCGGTCACTGTCAGATCTACAGGCGAGGACGCCTATTTTGCGGCTTCCAACAGCGCGAGCGGCTTCCATAGTGATTATCCGGCGTGCTTTGAGAACGCCCGCATCGGGAGGCTCTACGCCGTTAAGGGAGGACCCGGGACCGGGAAAAGCCGATTTTTGAGGGAAGTTGCCGAGTACGGAGCCGCGAGGGGGCGGCACGCGGAATACATCTATTGTTCATCCGATCCCGATTCGCTCGACGGCGTGATTCTGACACAGGAGGGACAGACCGGAATCGCGCTGTTGGACGCGACCGCGCCGCACGTCTACGAGCCGAACCGACCCGGGTATCGGGAGGAGATTGTGAACCTCGGGGCATTTTGGGACGCGGAACAGCTGCGCGCACGGGCGGGAGAGATTGCCGCGCTGAATCGGCGGAAGCAGGAGGCATATCGCCGGGCATATCGGTATCTCGCCGGCTACGGAGAGATGACCGCGACGCGGGATGAGCTTGTGGAGCCGTTTTTGCGGAAGGACGCCATTCGCAAGTTTGCGGAAAAGCTGATCCGTGACCTGCCGCAGGGAGAGGGCTTCAACCCGCAAACGGCGTTGATTCGCTCGGTGGGAATGCGGGGAATCGTGGCGTTCGACACCTACGCGGCAATGGCGGAAAAGCGATGCGTTGTGGAGGATTGCAGGGGGAGCGCGGCGATCCTGATGGAGACGATTTATGAGCTGGCAAAGGAAAAACAGCTTGCGATCCGGGTTTCGCATGACCCGTTGATCCCCGAGAAGCTGGACGGAATATTCCTGAAGGACGCGAAGTTGGCGATTCTTGTGTCGGGAGAGGGAGAGATCAAAGGGGAACACCGACGGGTGAGTATGCGGCGGTTTGTGGAAACCGGGGCAATGCACGACGTCCGGGGCGAGCTGAATTTTGCGGAGCGGATGCGGAGAGCGATGCTGGAAGGAGCGGTTGAGATGCTGGAGGAGGTGCGGAACATTCATTTCAGGGTAGAGGACATCTACATCAAGGCGATGGACTTCGGGGCAAAAGAAACCTTTACCAAAGCGTTTTGCGAATCGCTGTTCGGGAAATAACGGAACAGGCACAATGCCGCTAGGGGGCGGGGACCCGTTATTGAAAGCAAACGGTCCCCCCCCC
>CAKJZF010000144.1 GCA_918290775.1 Clostridiales bacterium
GGGGGCACGCCCTTTCGCAACCGCGAGTAAAAAAGTTTTTTGAAAATCGCCCTTCGCCACTTGACAAAACCGGGAATTGATTGTAGAATAATAAAGGTAGTATTTGACAAATAACAGAAAGGATATTCCAACATGAAAATTCTTGTGATCAACGCGGGAAGCTCTTCCATCAAATATCAGCTGATCGACATGGAGACCGAGGCGGTTCTCGCCAAGGGACAAGCCGACCGCATCGGCATCGAGGGCGGCAACTTCAAGCAGAAGGTGGAGGGCAGACCCGACTATAAAATCGACATTCAGATGGCAAACCACGCGGAGGCGGTCAAGCTCGTTCTCGACACGCTGACGTCCAAGGAAAACGGCGTGATTCAGTCGCTTTCCGAGATCTCGGCGGTGGGGCACCGCGTCCTGCACGGCGGGGAGAAATTCTCCGGCTCGGTGATCATCGACCAAAAGGTCATCGAGGCGATCGAGGAGTGCTGCGAGCTCGGCCCGCTTCATAACCCCCACAATCTGACAGGCATCCGCGCTTGCGAGAAGATGATGCCGGGCGTTCCGCAGGTTGCCGTATTTGACACCGGCTTCCATCAGACCATGCCAGACTATGCCTACCTCTACGCGCTGCCGTATGAGTACTATGAAAAGTACCACATCCGTCGTTACGGGTTCCATGGAACCAGCCATCGCTATGTCAGCATGAGAGCGGCGGCGATGCTGGGTAAGGATCCCGCAAAGGGGCTGAAAATCGTGACTTGCCATCTCGGAAACGGCTCGTCGATCGCGGCGGTCAAGGACGGAAAGTGCTACGACACCACGATGGGTCTGACCCCGCTCGAGGGCATCATCATGGGAACGCGGTGCGGCTCGATCGACCCTGCCATCATCCCGCTTCTGATGAAGAAGGAGAACATGACGCCCGACGAAGTGGACTACATGATGAACAAGAAATCGGGTATTTTGGGCGTTTCGCAGGTTACGAGCGACAACCGGGATATTGAGGAAGGCGCCAAGGCGGGCAACAAACGGTATCAGTTGGTGGAGTCCATGCTGGTTCACCAACTCACCAAGTACATCGGCGGCTATGCGGCGGCGATGGGCGGCGTGGACGCGATCGTGTTTGCGGGCGGCATCGGCGAAAACAACCCGCAGTACCGCACGCGCGTGGCGAAGAACCTTGCGTTCCTTGGCGTGAAGATCGACGAAGAATTGAACCAAAAGGCGAAGAGAACTTCGGTGGAATACGACATTTCGGCGCCGGACGCAAAGGTGAAGATGCTGGTTATCCCGACAAATGAAGAGTTGATGATCGCCAAGGACACCATGGAATTGGTTGGCAACAAATAAACATGAGAAAAGCGGAAAACCGTCCCGGGCATTTTCGGGGCGGTTTTCTTCCTTTATATGTATAAAAGCCGGGATACGATAAAAAAGGACGCCGTTTGATCATACTGCCGAAAGAAAAAATTGCAATTTTTGATAGGCAGACTTGCAAAATAAAAGATACATACCATAAAAAGAGACACAGAAAGAACCTTCCTGCGGCGTTTATTTGTGAATTGTTACAAAAAATTGAGGAAATTTGAAAAAAAAGGATTGACAAATTCAAAACAAGCGTGTATAATAAAAGCATCCTATATTTAGGAGGAGGAAAAGAAAGATGAAAAACATCGCAAGAGTTCTTTGTTTGCTTCTCGCACTGCTCCTCGCCACAGCGGCGTTGGCTTCGTGCGGAAAGAAAACGAAGAAAGTCACTGAGGTTGACGTCAACCTTGATGACGAGTTGAGCTTGAATGATGCGGACGCAGATGAATACGTTCTCGCATCCAGAAAGGTGTATAGAGACACCCTCGGTGAGTTCTATACATACTATCTGCAGGCAAAGGGACAGGATAACACCTCCACCCGCTTTGCGCTGATGGCAATCGCCGAGGCAAAGCTGATGGAAGCGGGCGTTATGCTTCCCACCACCACCAAGGGAGGTAACTATGCCATCTCCCGCGTTGCGCCGAGAACGGCTACCACGGTTCTTTGGGGTACCGATTCCGACAGATTCCACAACGTTGTGATTGCAACGGAGCCGCTCAAGTCTGCCGACAGAGCCGAGATGAAGGCAAAGTGGGAAGAGCTGAAGGGCAAAGGCACCTATGAGAGCTGGGCGAAGAAGTACCTGACCGACAAGGGCTATACCCTGAAGAACACTTATGAGCTCGCATACAGCGAAGATCCCCAGACTTGGGATGCACTCGCAACCTCTTATGCAAGTGATAGCGAAGCGATCGTGAATACGATTGACGGTTTGCTTGAGTATGACTGCGAGAATGTTCAGCAGCCTGCACTTGCCGAAAAGTATACGGTTTCCTCTGATGAAAAGACCTATACTTTCACGATCCGTAAGGGCGTGAAGTGGGTTGACAGCCAGGGCAACGAGATCGGCGAAGTGAAGGCGGACGACTTTGTTGCCGGATTCCAGCATATGCTCGATGCTCCTGATGGTTTGGGCTGGCTCGTCGACGGCGTTGTTGCCGGCGCTCATGGCTATCTGGAAGGCGAGACCACTGATTTCGGCACGGTTGGCGTAAAAGCTACCGGCGATTACACCCTCGTTTATACGCTTGAGGCTCCTACGTCCTTCTTTACCACCATGCTTGCGTACTCCTGCTTTGCGCCTCTTTGCAGAACCTACTATGAGAGTCAAGGCGGCAAATTCGGTATTTCCGAGTATGAAGCGGCTGTTGAGTCCGAAAGCTACACCTATGGTAAGGATTACTCTCACATCGCTTACTGCGGACCTTACCTCGTAACCAATGCCACCGAGAAGAACACCATCGTGTTCACGAAGAACACTTCTTACTGGAATGTGAAGAACGTTGGCATTGAGAAGATCACTTGGCTCTATAATGACAACAGCGACGCGACCAAGGCGTACAATGATATGAAGGCGGGCACGATTGACGGCACCGGTCTGAATACAAGCGCATTGAAGCTTGCGAAGGCTGATGGCTGGTATGATCAATATCACTATGTTTCTGATACGGATGCAACCACCTACATGGCATTCTTCAACATCAACCGTACTGCGTTCGCGAACGCAAACTCCGGCGATATGGCATCTCCCATGACCGAGACGCAGAGAACCGAAAGCGCAAAGGCAATGGAGAATCAGCATTTCCGTTTGGCGCTCGCGTATGCGTTTGACAGAGCATCCTACAATGCGCAGAGCACCGGTGAGGATCTGAAGCTGAACTCTCTCCGCAATGCGTATACCCCCGGCAACTATGTCAGCCTTGCAGAAGCGGTTGAGGTCGAGATCAACGGCGAGACCAAAACGTACCCCGCAGGTACTTGGTATGGTCAGATTATGCAGGATCAGCTCGATGCCGACAATTTCCCGGTTAAGGTTTGGGATGCGGAAAAAGCAATCGGCGACGGCTTTGATGGTTGGTACAATGTTGAAAAC
>CAKJZF010000145.1 GCA_918290775.1 Clostridiales bacterium
CAGAGTGAAAGTTCTTTTGCTTACTTTTCTTTCATGAAATAAAACAATCACAATCCATCCCGTCTATCCGCTCTGTTTGCACAAACAGAGTGAAAGTTCTTTTGCTTACTTTTCTTTCATGAAATAAAACAATCACAATCCATCCCGTCTATCCGCTCTGTTTGCACAAACAGCGCGAAAGTTCTTTTGCTTACTTTTCTTTCATGAAATAAAACAATCACAATCCATCCCGTCTATCCGCTCTGTTTGCACAAACAGAGTGAAAGTTCTTTTGCTTACTTTTCTTTCAAGAAAAGTAAGGCAATCTCTTGACCTTAAAAGGAAGTGGAAAGAATGTATAACATTGAGAATGACATTGAGAAGGTGTTGGTCAGCGAAGCGGAGCTAAAAGAGATCTGCGACGAGTTGGCGGCGAAATTGACAGAGGAATACGGCAGCGGGGAGAGAGATCTGATTCTGGTGTGTATTCTGAAGGGGTCGATCATGTTTGCGTCGGAGGTATTCAAGCGGTTGAGATTTCCGTGCGCGATTGAGTTTATGAAGGTGTCGTCTTACGGGGCGGGGACCAATACATCGGGATTCATACAGGTGCATCTTGACCTCAAGAGGGACGTCAAGGGAGCGGACGTGGTGATTCTCGAGGACATCGTTGACAGCGGGAAAACGCTGGAGAAGCTCTCGCACCTGCTGGCGGATAGGGGGGCGCACAGCGTCAAATGTTGCACGCTGTTGGACAAACCCGAGCGGCGGCAGGTTCCGTTCAACGCGGACTACGTCGGAAGGGTCGTGCCGGACGTGTTTGTGGTCGGCTTCGGGCTGGACTATGATGAGAAATATCGCAATTTGCCATACGTCGGCGTGCTGAAGCCGTCGATTTATCAACAATAAACGGAGGAATCCATGAAACAACGCAGTATCATTCGGGAGATCATATTCTACGCGGTTGTCATCGCGCTGATTGTGGTTGCGCTGTCGGCGCTTTATTCGAGCGGGACGAAACAGGAGAAGAAAAACTACGGAGATGTTGTCACCTACATTGCCAATGAGCAGATCGCAGAGTTTGTGGTAACGCCGGGGCATATCGTCAAGCTGAAGCTGACCGACGGGACGGAGGTTTCCGTCAAGCTCGGCGAGTACTACGCGCTCTTGCTCAACGACTACGCGGAGGAGCTTGGAAGGCAGAAGGCTGACCCGAATCTCCCGCTGACCAAGCTGGATCTGCAGCCGCCGAGCAACAACACGGCATGGCTCTCGTACCTGCCCATGATTTTGCTGATCGTGGCGATGGTGGTGATCTGGATCTTCTCGTTTCGGTCGCTGAACGGAAAGAACAGCAAATTCAATTCGTTTGGCAGAGCAAAGCCCAAAACGGCGGCGCAGAACGACCGGGATAAGGTTTTGTTCCGGGACGTTGCCGGAGCGGACGAAGAGAAGGAAGAACTGGTTGAGATCGTGGAGTTCCTCAAAGACCCGCAAAAATTCACCAAGCTCGGCGCGAGAATTCCGCACGGCGTCCTGCTGGTCGGACCTCCCGGAACGGGTAAAACCCTGCTTGCGAAAGCGGTCGCGGGCGAGGCGGGCGTGCCGTTCTATTCGATCTCGGGGTCGGATTTTGTGGAGATGTACGTCGGCGTCGGCGCGTCACGCGTGAGAGACCTGTTTGACAACGCGAGACGCTCCCCGGCGGCAATCATCTTCATCGACGAGATTGATGCGGTCGGACGGCATCGCGGCGCCGGACTGGGCGGCGGACACGACGAGCGCGAACAAACGCTGAACCAGTTGCTTGTGGAAATGGACGGCTTCGGGTCGCATGAAGGGATCATCGTCATGGCGGCAACCAACCGCCCCGACATTCTTGACCCCGCGCTGCTGCGCCCCGGACGGTTTGATCGGCAGGTGACCGTCAATTACCCCGACATCAAGGGCAGAGAAGCGATTCTGCACGTCCATGCAAGGAAAAAACCAATGGAATCGGGCGTGGATTTCCGCAAGATCGCGCAGTCAACGGTCGGGTTTACGGGAGCAGATCTTGCAAACCTGCTCAATGAGGCGGCGCTGCGTGCGGCAAAGAAAAACAAGAGCCTGATCGGTATGGATGACATCCAAGAATCCTATATGAAGATTTTGCTCGGGCCGCAAAAGAAAACCCGGGTGCGTACCGAAAAGGATAACAAGCTCGTGGCGTACCACGAGGCGGGGCACGCCGTTGTCACGTATTTCTGCAAGCATACCGACCCGGTCAAGCACATCACCATCATTCCGGCGGGCAGAGCGGGCGGCGTGACCATCCGCGTCCCGCAGGAGGATCAGCTCGGGCAGACCAAGGGCGAGATGATGGACGACATTCGCATCAGCCTCGGCGGACGCATCGCGGAAGCGCTGATCATGGAGGACATTTCAACCGGCGCGTCGTCGGATATTCAGCAGGCAACCCGCGTGGCGCGGGATATGGTCACGCGCTACGGCATGAGCGAGAAGCTCGGAACTGTGCTTTACGGCAATGAGCATTCGAGCGACGAGGTGTTCCTCGGGCGCGATTTCAGCACCGGGAAGAATTATTCCGAAAAGACCGCCGCCGAGATCGACGACGAGATCCGCCGTATCATTGAGGGCGCGTACCGGGACGCGAAGGAGATTCTCGAAGCGCATATGGATCGGCTGCATTTCGTTGCGCAGTACCTGCTCGGGCATGAGAGCATGGACGGCGATCAGTTTGCCGCGGCAATGAAGGATGACGCAACGGTGGAGGAGCTGGAGAAGATCGCCGCCGAGAAGGAGGAGCAGAGCCGCCGCGATAACGAGGCGCGCGCCAAGGCGGACGCCGAAGCCGCCGCACGTGCGGTCGGAGCGCCAGACGGGGGACTGCCGCCGCTCTCCGAGCTGATCGACGACATCAATTCCGAGGGCGCGGGCGAAAAAACCCCGGATGCGGAGGAGACCCCCGCCGGCGAGGAAACCGATCAGACCGAGGCGCCGAAAGACGATCCATCCCACCGGGATGAATGATCGCGGAGGTCAAACGGGAAGAGCTGTCAAACGAGCAGTGATATTCGCCCGAACGGGCGAATGATATACCGGGGCGTAAAAAGTCTGCGACTTTTTACGCCCCGGCGACTTTTTCTCGGCGGCGGGGCATCGCCGCCGTTTTGCCGCCGTAAATCGCGTATCATTCATTCAAAAGTATGGCAAAAACGAAAAAGATCGAGGCAAAATCCCGGTTTCCTGTCCGGGATTTTGCGGGGGCTGTAAAAAGCTCGATGCTTTTTACAGCCCCGTATTTGATGTTTGTTTGCACTTTTTCAGATACCCCTTCCCTTTTATCTGCTCTTTTTGGAAGGGAGGGGGAGAGATTGAGAGGGGGAGGGACTTTCTACCGGCTACCGGAGCCTTTGAACACGCGCCGTTGGGGCGGGAGCGAATGAATCGCAACGCGGTTCATTCAGAAAGCGGCTAATGGATGTTCACTCAAAACTCCATAGCCGCTTTTGAACAAGGTGCCCCTCCCCCTCTCAAGGTTTTACCTTCTCATCTCTTCTGGGCTTCCAGCTCGCGGCGGCGGCGCATCATTTCCTTCATGCGCAGTTCGGTGTTGAGCGTTTTTTTGCGGAGGCGGATGGATTTGGGGGTGATTTCGATCAGGTCGTCGTCGGTGATGAACTCGATGGCTTCCTCAAGTGTAAAGATTTTGGCGGGAGTCAACAGCAGCTTTTCGTCGGCTCCGGCGGAGCGGATGGCGGTGAGCTGCTTTTTCTGGCAGGGGTTGACGGCAATATCGTCGTTTTTCGGATTTTCACCCACAATCATGCCCTCGTAAACGGGGGTCTGCGGACCAACAAACAACTGACCGCGCTCCTGCGTTTTGTAAAGCCCGTAGCGAGTGGTTTCGCCGGCGGTGGACGCGATCAGAGACCCCGTGAAGCGCATCTGAATTTCGCCGCGGTAGGGGGCGTAGCCGTCGAAAATCGAGTTCATAACGCCCTCGCCGTGGGTCGCGGTGAGAAACTCGGAGCGGTAGCCGAAGAGGCAGCGGGCGGGAATGACATATTCGATGCGCGTGCGGGAACCGACGGGGTTCATGGAGATCAGGTCACCTTTGCGCTGTCCCAACTTCTCCACAACCACGCCCACCATGTCGTTCGGAACGTCAAGCATCACGCGTTCCATCGGTTCCTGCTTGACGCCGTCAATCTCTTTGTAGAGAACGCGGGGGTTGGAGCAGGCAAGCTCAAAGCCCTCCCGGCGCATGGTTTCGAGCAGGATGGAGAGGTGCATCTCGCCGCGTCCCGCAACGCGGAATTCATCGGTGGTTTCGCCGTCGCTGACGCGAAGGGAAACATCCTTGAGAAGCTCGCGGTAGAGGCGGTCTCGGAGCTGACGGGAAGTCACGAATTTGCCTTCCTTGCCGGCAAAGGGACTATCGTTGACCATAAAGGTCATTTCCATGGTCGGTTCGGAGACCTGAACAAACTCCAGCGGTTCCGGGTTTGCAACGGCGGCAAGCGTGTCGCCGATGGTGATGTCGCCGGCGCCCGAGAAGCAGACGATGTCGCCGACCGTGGCGGTCTCAACGGGAACGCGGGCAAGACCGTCGATCTGATAGAGAGAGACGACCTTGGTCTTTTTGAGCTGGTTGGGGTTGTGATAGTTGCAAACGGCAACCTCCTGACCGACGCGGATGGATCCGCGGTCGATCCGACCGATGCCGATGCGCCCGACGTAATCGTTGTAGTCAATGGAAGAAACAAGCAACTGCAGGTCGCCCGCCTCGTCGCCCGAGGGCGCGGGAATATAGGAGAGAATTTTCTCAAAGAGCGGGCGCAGATCCTCGCCGGGAAGGTTCGGGTCCTCAGAGGCGGTTCCCGAACGACCCGAGCAATAGAGCATCGGGCTGTCAAGCTGTTCATCGTTGGCGCCGAGATCCATCAGAAGCTCGAGAATCTCATCCTCAACCTCGCCGAGGCGAGCGTCGGGCTTGTCGATTTTGTTGATGCAAACGATCACGCGATGGTTGAGCGCCAGTGCCTTTTGCAAAACGAAGCGGGTCTGCGGCATGGGACCTTCGGCGGCGTCAACCAGCAGAATGACTCCGTTCACCATCTTGAGAATACGCTCGACCTCGCCGCCGAAATCGGCGTGACCGGGGGTGTCGATGATGTTGATCTTAACGTCCTTGTAGTGAACGGCGGTGTTCTTGGCGAGAATGGTGATGCCGCGCTCCCGCTCGAGGTCGCCGGAGTCCATCACGCAGGTCACGGTTTCCTGATTGTCGCGGAATACGCCGCCCTGCTTGAGCAGCCCGTCCACCAGGGTGGTTTTGCCGTGGTCAACGTGGGCGATGATGGCAACGTTTCTCAAATCTTCTCTGATCATAGTCGTCTCCCGGATCTGAAATCATTTAACTTCTATATTATATCACAGAAAACGCCCGAAAGAAAAGCGCGAGATTTTACGATTATTGAACAACGAAGCTTTTCTTTTTTGTGCATTTTTTCGTTTTTTTCGTAAAACAACCGAAAAAAGTTGCATTGTTTGCGGTGCTGTGGTATAATAGAGAGGAAATATTCACCAAAAGGAGCCGGAAGGCATGGATCGCATTTTCGTTTTGCTGGGCGGCGGGGAACTGAAAACCAAAGAGACGCTTGCTCTGGATCGCGCCATTGGGGAGATGGCGAAACGCCGGGCGGGCGAAAAGCGTGCAAACGCCCTGTTCGTCGGGACGGCAAGCCACGACCTGATGCCATATTATAACACCTTTCACAAAACCTATACCGGGGAGCTTGACATCAAAACCGATGTGGCGCTCTCGATTTACACCGAGATGAACGCGGAAAAGCTGGACGGGAAATTTGCCAAAGCGGACTTGATTTACGTTGGCGGCGGGGACACCGTGTTCATGCTCGACCATTGGAAGCGAACCGGGCTTGGGGAGCGCGTTTTGGAAGCCTATCGGCGCGGGGTGATCGTTGCGGGGCTGTCGGCGGGCGCGATCTGCTGGTTTGAGAAGATGTACACCGACAGCGCCTCGGTCGGTGACGGAACAAACTATACCATTCAATCCGCGCTGGGAATCCTTCCCGGCGGCGCCTGCCCGCATTACGGTCAGAGACGATCCGACTTTGCCGAGACGATCCCGGAAGGAACACCGTGGCTCTGCATGGAGAACAATGCCGCTGTCGTCTTTCGGAATGAAACGCCGCTTGGAGTCCTGAAAAACGGCGGTACGGCGTTCTTCGTTCAAAAAAACAACGGTCAAGTCACCGAAACCGAATTGCCGGACTTTTTCGGCTCGGACGCTTTGTGATCCTGAAAAACAAACGATTTTTACAAGCAAAAAATATTATTGCTAAAAAAGGAGAATGAAATTATGGCAGTTGTGACAATCATCGGGGCAGGAATGATGGGTTCGGCATTGGCGTTCCCGGCAAGAGAAAACGGCAACGAGGTTCGTCTGGTCGGTACTCATCTCGACCGGGAGATCATCGAAACCTCGATCAAAACGGGACGGCATCCCAAATTCATCAAGGATTTTCCGGCAGGTGTGACATATTATCAGGTGGAGGACATGGAAGCGGCGATTCAGGGCGCGGACATGATCATCGGCGGCGTTTCGAGCTTCGGCGTGGATTGGTTCGGCGATGTGGTTCTTCCCAAAATTCCCGATAACATTCCGGTTTTGAGCGTGACCAAGGGACTTTGGGATACGCCCGAGGGTAGGCTACTGACCTATCCCGAGGTTTGGCAGAAAAAGCTCGACGCCATCGGAAGCAAGGTCAAGATCAATGCCATCGGCGGTCCCTGCACCAGTTATGAACTGGTGGCGCACGACCAGACCGAGGTCGCGTTCTGCGGGCATGACATCGAAACGCTGAAAAAACTCAAAGCCATCATGGCGACCGACTATTACCACATCAGCCTTTCCACCGATGTGGTTGGCATCGAGAGCGCCGTTGCGCTCAAAAACGGTTACGCACTTGGCATTACACTGACGATCGGACTGAACCAAAAGGCGTTCGGGCTCGACAGCGAGTTGCATTTCAATTCGCAGGCGGCTGTGTTCGGTCAGGCGGTCAAGGAAATGTCGCGTTTGCTCGAATATCAGGGCGCGGGTACGCTGGAAAACCTTTGCGTCGGTGCGGGCGACCTGTATGTGACCGTTTACGGCGGACGCACGCGGTTGGTTGGGATCCTGCTCGGTCGCGGACTCAATATTGACGAGGCGAAGGCGGAGCTGAACGGCGTGACGCTCGAATCGCTCGTGGTGGCGGTGCGCGTGGCGAGAGCGGTGCGCGTGGCGGCGAGCAAAGGTTTGCTTCAATTCGAGGATTTCCCGTTGCTCTGCCATGTGGATGAGATTCTGACCGACAAAAAGCCGGTCAATATCCCGTGGGAGAAGTTCACGTTTGAGCGTTCTTGAACGTCGTTTTGTATTTCAACTCGTAAAAAATATCCGTCCCCGAAATTTTCCATTTCCGGGGACGGATATTTTTGCGCGAAGCCACCAATAATAGGTGTAACCCGAATCAATTTCCAAAGCGGTTTTGCTGCCGCGCGGCGAGCGGACAAAAAACGTTTGCCAACGCGACGCGGACCCGCGCCAAACCTATCTGTAATTGGAGGCATATATGAAAGCTACCGGAATTGTCCGACGGATCGACGACCTCGGACGCGTGGTGATCCCGAAGGAAATTCGCCGCACCATGCGTATCCGCGAGGGCGATCCGCTTGAAATTTATACAGATCGCGAGGGAGAGGTGATTTTCAAAAAATATTCTCCCATCGGCGAGTTATCTCTTTTTGCGTCGCAGTATGCCGAAACGCTCCACCGCGTCGGAGACCTCTCCATCGTTATCTGTGACCGCGACGCCGTGATCGCCTGCGCAGGCGTTCCCCGCCGCGATTACGCCGAAAAGTCGATCTCTCCCGAGCTGGAGTCCATCGCGGAGTCCCGCTCTTTCTATGAGTCCGCGCCCGGTGCCAACCCGGTTCCCGTGACCCGTGAGAACGGATCGTGGATCGTCAGCTGCGCCATGCCCATCATCAGCGGCGGTGACTTGGTCGGATGCGTCGCGTCGGTTTATGACCCGTCCACAACCAACCGCGACCGCACCGCGCATGAGGTCGAAACCAAACTGATCCTGACCGCCGCCGGCTTCCTCGGCAGGCAAATGGAAGGGTAATTGGGGGTTAAGACAATCCCGCGCAATTCACGGCTGACGCCTTGATGCCCCCTTCGCTTGCATCTTTTCCGTCATATTGCACCAAAACTCCTTGCCTGTGCGCCTACACAGGCGTCGTCTTGGTTGATCTGACGAAGTATCTGCAGCGCGGATGAACCATCAGAATTGTGCGGTATTGCCTTAAGACCTTGAGAAAGCCTGCTTTTTCTTGAAAGAAAAAGCAGGCTTTCTCAAACTCTTTTCCGAAAAAGAACAGTCTTTGGCTTTTCTTCAACCAAACATTCCCTTTCCCCATGTTTTTCGGGAGGTGGGGGAGGAGCTTGTGGAGGGGGGGGGGGGCC
>CAKJZF010000146.1 GCA_918290775.1 Clostridiales bacterium
CCCCCCCCCCCCCCCCCCCCAAGCCCCCACCCCACTCAAAAGAACACACGCGGGAAAATATTTGTTGAGTTTGTGCAAACAGGGCGGGTGGACGGTGAAGAAAATCAACAGCTGTCCGCCCTGTTCGCGCTTTCTTTATGAATAATCCCCCAAGGTATTCCCCCGGTTTTTCGGGAAAAATCTGCCTTTGCTCTTGCATTTTGGCGGGAAGGATGGTATAATATTCGCAGGAACTTTTTTCAAAGAAAAAAGTTTGGGGCTGTCGCCCCTGCGCGGGCTGTCGGAAGCGGTGTTTCCGGCGGTTCCCGATACACGTGCGCGTCATTTGTCCGGCGCACCACCCCAGAAAGGAGCTTTGCCATGAGCGAAAAGCTATCCACCCAACCCTACAAAGGTACCCGCGATTTTTACCCTGCCGATATGCAGCTGCGCAATTGGTTTTTCGGCGTGATCCGGCGCGTGCTGGAGACCGCCGCCTTTGAAGAATACAACGGTCCCATGCTGGAGTCCCTTGAGCTTTACGCCGCCAAGAGCGGCGAGGAGCTTGCCGGCAAGCAGACCTACAACTTTACCGACCGCGGCAACCGTCATGTTGCCATCCGTCCCGAGATGACCCCCACCGTGGCGCGGATGGTTGCGGCGAAGATGAACGACCTGACCTTCCCGCTCAAGTGGTTTTCAATCCCCAATATGTACCGCTACGAGGCGACCCAGCGGGGGCGCTTGCGCGAGTTTTGGCAGCTCAACGTTGACATTTTCGGCTGCGACACCTACGAAGCCGACCTCGACTGCATCATTGCCGCCATCAACATTCTGCGCGCCTTTGGCGCGGACGAGTCCATGTTCACGGTTCGCATCAACAACCGCCGTTTCTTCAACGACGCGATTGCCGCCATCGCCGGAACCGACGCGGAGGGCGCGAAAGCCGTTTCCAAGGTGATCGACCGCAAAAACAAGGTTCCCCGCGAGGTTTACGAAAAGGACCTGACCGCGCTCGGCCTATCCGAGAGTCAGATCGCCCGCATCGACGCGCTCTACGGGATGTCCGTCCGTGACGCGGTCGCCGTTTGCCCCGCGTCGGTTGGCGCACAGGAGCTTCTCAACCTCTTTGAGATGCTCGAAAAGCTCGGTCTGGATCGCTACTGCGTGTTCGATTTCGGCATCGTCCGCGGGCTTGATTACTATACGGGAACGGTTTTCGAGGTCTTTGACAACGCGCCCGAAAACAACCGCGCCATGTTCGGCGGCGGCCGCTACGATAACCTCGTCGGGCTGTTCGTCAAAAACGCCAAGGTGTCCGGCGTCGGCTTCGGCATGGGCGACGTGACCCTTGAAAACTTCCTGATCACCCACGACCTCATCCTTTCCTCGTTCGGTCGCGGGGTTAAGGTGCTGGTCACCCGGTTCGACGACGTCCCCTACGAATCCTACCTCCGGCTGGTTGAAACGCTGCACGCCGCCGGCGTCACCGCGTCCCTCTACCTCGGCTCCAAAAAGTTCGGCAAACAGATCGACTACGCCGTGAAAACCGACTGTACCCACATCTGCGTCATGGGCGGCGACGAGCTTGCCCGCGGCGTCGTCCGCGTCAAAAACCTCGCAACCCGCGAGGAACGCGACTTCCCCCTCTCCGAAATTACAACCGCGTTTTAGGGGGAGAGGGAAGACCTTGGGGGGGGGGGGGGGGGGGG
>CAKJZF010000147.1 GCA_918290775.1 Clostridiales bacterium
GCCGGGGAGAGGTTTGCCTGTCGCTTCTCTGCGTGGCGGAGGACGAGGAAACCCCGTCGCTCGACGGCGCCAACGACTGCGTGCAGGCAAGCGCGGCTGTGCCTTATACCGTGGTGCGCCGACTGCCGTTTGCGGTCGAGGTCCCGGTTGACGGGGCGGAGGTCAACTGCCTCTGCTGTGCTTGGGGTACCTGCTCCGAGATTGCCGTGACCGTGGAGGAAGGACGCATCTTCTGCGACGTGACCTGCGTGGTCGGCGCACGGGCGGTTCGCCGCGAGGAGATTCCCTACACGCGCAACATCTACTCCACCGCCCGCGAGACCGAGCCTGTTTTCCGTAAGATCCCGACCGAGCAAACCCTCTGCTGCCGGAACGGAAACTTCACCGTTACGGCAACGCTCCCGCTCGGCGAAGTCGGCATTCGCCCGGATACACAGGTGATCGACACCGAGGCGCAAATCACAACGTCCGCCCCGGAAATTGCAAAAGGATCCTACATCCTGCCCGGAAACGCGCATTTCCGAGTTCTGCTCCGCACGCCGGACGGCGAATATTCCACCGCCGAATTCGACGCACCCTTCCGCTATGAAACACCCGCGGACAGCGACGTTCCCCCGACGGCGGGCGACGCCACGGTTCGCGCGGTGATGACGAAAGCACGCGTGGACGGAGAGCGGATCGGGGCAGAAGCCGAACTTGCCGTGGCGCTGACGCTTCGGACGTCGGATGAAATCTCGGCGCTCTCCGAACTGCGGACGGGTGAACCGATTGCGCGGCAGGGCGCGGCTTGCGTGATCTGCTATCCCGCCGCGGGCGACACGCTTTGGTCGGTTGCGATGCGCTATCATGCCCCGCTCGCGGAGCTGACCGCGAAAAACCGCTTGGCGGACGCTCCCGCCGCCGACGCGCCGGATTCCCTTGCCGGCGTTCGGTATCTGATCATCTGATCCCCCAAAAAATCACCGCGTCAGCTACGCCTCAAAACGTGGCTGACGCGGTGATTTTGTTGTACGTGTCGTTGTTTTCAGCGCTTTTGGGCGCCCTTCGGAACCGCAAAGCGGATCGCGGCGGGAACCGCCTCGATGGTAAAGCGGTTTTGCGTGATCAGTTCCCCGTCGAAAGAATAGACAAACCCCTCGGGCGCTTCCACGTCAATCCGCTTCGCGCGGCGGTAAACCAGAATCTTCGCGAATTTCGGGTTGTCGAGGTGCGTCCCTTCCGTGTAATATTTGATCAGGGACACAAACCGGATCCGCGAAATCGGGCGAACGAGGCACACCTCCAACAGCCCGTCGTCATCCAGCGACCGGGGCGCACAGCGGTAGGACCCGCCCACATACTGTCCGTTTGCAACGGTGCAGAGCAGGATGGTTCCCTCGGGGTTGAGCAGCTTGCCGTCGACGGTGACCTTGCAATCGTTTTTCATGCCCTTGAGAAGCCCGACGAGAACGCCCGTGGTGTAGGCGTGCTTCCCGCCGATGATCTTCTTGCGGCGAACGGCTTCCATCGTTTTCGCAACGCAGGAGTCAAACCCGAAATGCGCGGCGTTGATCGCGTAGCGGTTGCCGACGCGGATCAGGTCAATCTCCTGCTCGGTTGCCTCCGCCTGATCGGCGAGATTCAGAAACGCCTCCGAACCGCCGTAATATTTGACAAAGTCGTTGCCCGACCCGCAGGGATAGCATCCCACCGATGCCTGCGGGAATCCGACCGCGCCGTTGACAACCTCATTCAGCGTTCCGTCGCCGCCGCAGGCATAGAAGCGGACAGGGTCCGGGTGCGTCTCGCAGTACGCGCGGATGAAGGACGTCGCGTCCTTCGGTCCCTGCGTGCGGTAGATGTCATAGTCGAGTCCGAATTTCCCGGCGGCAAGGCGGTCGCGGATCGTCTCAAAGGCGTTTTGCTTGCCCGCGGCGGGATTGATGACAAAAATATGTTTCATAGCGTTACAGCCCCTCTCCATATTTCGTGTACGCGGAAAACGCGGAAGGAACGGCGTAGTTGGCTCGCAGATCATCGTCGTCCACCAACAGCAATCCCGACTGCGGATGATACCCGTCAAACTCGGGCGCGATCCGAACGACGTAGGCGATCATGTGCCACTCGATGTGGGTAAAGATATGCTTCGCGTCCTCCACGCGGGTCAGGCGAAGCGGCTCAAACCCCATGGAGCGGATCACGCCGGGCAGCTCGTCGGGGGTCAGATGCCCCTTGACGTTCGGGTATTCGTAAAGCCCCGCCAAAAGTCCTTTGGGCGGGCGCTTATGCAGGGCGGTTCGCCGACCGTCGCGGATGATCAGAACCGTCAGATTTTCCACCCGTCTCGGCTTTTTCGCCGACTTGACCGGCAAACGATCGGTCATGCCGTCCCGCCTTGCCGCGCACCAAGGGGCAAGCGGACAGCCTTCGCACCTCGCCTCGGCATTCGGAACGCAAACGCACGCGCCGAGTTCGATCAGCGACTGCGTGAAGGTTCCGGCGTCCTGCGGAATCACA
>CAKJZF010000148.1 GCA_918290775.1 Clostridiales bacterium
CCCCCCCCCCGCCCCCGTCAAACGGTTTTGCTTTTCAGTCATAGAGCTTTGCCCAACGGCGCTTGCGGACGATATAGAATACGGCAAGCGCGATCAGCGCGGCGAGGATCACGCCGATCAGCACATAGATCCCCACGCCGATTGAGCTTTCTACCTTCAGTTCCTCCCAAAGATCGTTCAGCATGACCAGTCCTTCGGGGGGAAGATTCATGTAAGGTTCGGTCGGGACTTCCGCCGCCTTTTCGCCGTATAGGATCTCGATAGCGTCCTCGTGAACCTCTTCCATCACCTCATAGTACTCTTCCATCGCGGCAACGTAGTCCTCGTTGCCTTCCGCTTCGATGTAATCGAAATCCAACGGAGAAGCATAATAGGTATATCCTGCATTTGCAAACGCAATGTCCGGGCGGCACATAAAGTTGATATACGCCTCGGCAAGGTCTTTATGAACCGCATTGGACGGAATACACATGGCGTCAAAATAGCGGTTGGTTCCCTCTTCCGGGTAGTAAAACGCAAGCGAATCGTTGGCTTCATACATGGTGAAGAAATCGCCGGCGTAATAAGCCGCAATGGCGGCGGATCCGCTCTTCATCTTGTAGAAGATCTCATCCATGACGTAGCCTTGCACCAGTTTTTTCTGATCTTTCAGAAGCTGGAGCGCTTCCTGCCAGTGTTCCTCGTTTTCGGCGTCATTCACGCTGTAACCCAACTTATAGAATGCCGTCCCGAATGCATCCCGGCTGTTGTTGAATTGCAGGATTTCTCTCGTAAAATTCTCATCCCACATCAAATCCCAACTGCCCAGCGTTTCGGTATCCTCCGGAACGATCTCAGTGTTATAAATGATACCGACCTGCCCGAAGAAATACGGAATGGAATAGGTCTTGTCTGTGCCCGGCTCATAGTAGCCGTTTTCGCCTTTGTAGTCGTCCTTGATGTAAACGTAGTTCGGAATGTTGGAAAGATCCAACGGCTGCAACAGTCCTTCCCCGATCATTCGCTGGATCATATAATCCGAGGGAATGACCACGTCGTACAGCGCCGCACCGCTGCTGACTTTCGCATACATATCCTCGTTGGAAGAGAACGTGGAATAATTGACCCGGACGTTCATGCCCAGTTCTTCCCGACAGTACTTTTCAAATTCCTCATTGACGTCCAACGAGTCTTCCGAACCGTCGGAAATATACTCGCCCCAGTTATAGACATAGAGCGTGACCGTCTTATCCGCTTCGCCGGAGCAGGATGCCAGCGTCATGCCGCAAAGGGCGATCATCAGAACTGCAAGAAATACAGATAACGTTTTTTTCATTGTCTCTGCCCTGCCTTTCTCCGCTGACGGGAAGCACGGAACGACCCGGTCACGTTGACAACGATCAACACCGCCAACACCGCGAACACGATCAGCGTGCAAAGCGCGTACATACTGAATTTGACGTCATGCACGGTCTGATTGTAAATGTAGAGCGGCAGCGTGCGGAAGTCGGGAGAACTGACAAAATGGCTGATAACAAAATCGTCCAGCGACAGCGCAAAACTGATCATCATTCCCGAGATCGCGCCGGGAAGGATATAGGGCAGCTCCACGCGGAAGAAGGTCTTGAACGGCGTGCAGCCGAGATCCAGCGCCGCTTCGGAAAGACTGCGATCCATCTCGCGAAACTTCGGCAGAACCGAGAGAATGACATACGGCAGGTTGAAGGTGGTGTGCGCCACGATCATCGTCCAAACGCCGAGAAACGGCTGGGAATGAATGATGGCGGCAATGCCCACAAACAAAAGCATCATGGAAACACCGGTCACGATGTCGGGGTTCATCATGGGGATATTGGAAACCGACTCCATCGCCCGCGCGACCCACTTCCGCTTCGTGCGGTCAATCGCAAACGCGGCGATCACGCCCAAAACCGTTGCAGACAACGAGGATACGACTGCAAGGATCAACGAGTTTCGCAGAGCAGTCAGAGCTTCGTCGTCCTCAAACAATTCTGCATACCAGCTCAAAGAAAATCCTTCAAAATGGCTCAAACTTTCCGCCTCGTTGAACGAGAAAAAGATCACGACCAAAATCGGCGCGTACAAAAGCAGAAAGATCAACGTCATGTAAATTCTCGATACGTTTTTCATCTCACGACCACCTCCTGACTGTCGGTGAACCGATTCATAATTCCAATGGAAATCAGAATCAGAACCATCATCACCAGCGAGATCGCCGCGCCCGTGTTGTAGGTGACGGCGTTCTGGAACTGCCGTTCAATGGTGTCGCCGATGAGGTCAAACGACCCGCCGCCGAGTTTTTGAGAAATATAGAACGTACTGATCGAGGGGACGAACACCATGGTCAGCCCCGATACGATGCCCGGTCTTGTCAGCGGCAAAATGACCCGGAACATGGTTTGCAATCCGTTGCAGCCGAGGTCGTTCGCCGCTTCAATGTAACGAACATCCAGTTTCGTCATGGACGTATAGATCGGCAACACCATATAGGGAAGAAAATCGTAGATCATACCCAAAATCACGGCGCCCTCTGTCCCGATAAAGTTGAGGTGTTGGTCTTTGAGCAGTCCGATCCCCGAAAGTGCGTTGCTGATGATGCCGCCGTTATCCAACAGCGCCATCAATGCATACGTCCGCACCAGCAAACTGGTCCACATGGGAAGCATGAGCAGCACCAGCAACAGCGACCGGGATCTTGCCGACGCTTTGGACATACAGTAGGCAAGCGGATATCCGATCAGAAAGCACACCACCGTTGCGATCAGAGAAAAGCCGATGGACATCACAAACGTGCGTCCGTAAGTCGAAAGACCTTTGATGGATTCCAGCGAGAAAGCGCCCGACGCGTCCGTGAACGCGAACCAAAGCACAAACAGCAACGGCGCCACAATGAAAAGCAACGTCCACACCAAATAAGGCGACGCAACCGCCCCGCGGACAGCATTCTGTTTTTTCATTCTTCTTCGCTCTCCTCCGCGTCCTCTTCGGGGAGTTTGTCCAGCTTGTCAAATTCGTCGCTGAAAGAAGAATAGTCGCCGAACATACCGGAAAATTCGGATTTCTTCATAATGTGGATAGCGTCCGGGTCGATGGAAAGCCCGATGGTCTGCCCCTCGGCAACATAATCGGTGGATTGGATCATCCATTTGAACCCTTCCACGTCCACGATGATTTCATAATGCACGCCCTTAAAGGTCACGCCCGTGACATCGCCCTTGAGCATCCCCTTCTCCGGCGCGACAACGTCCACGTCCTCGGGGCGGATGACAACGTCCACCGCCTCGTTCTCTCCGAATCCCCCATCCACGCAGACAAAATCATGCCCGGCGAAGCGAACCGCAAAATCCTTGCGCATCACGCCGTCGAGAATGTTGGATTCGCCGATGAAGTCGGCAACGAACGCGTTGACCGGTTCGTTATAGATGTCGGTCGGCGTTCCGATCTGCTGGATGCGCCCGTTTGCCATCACCACAACCGTATCCGACATCGAGAGCGCCTCTTCCTGATCGTGGGTGACGAAAACGAAGGTGATCCCCGTGGTTTGCTGAATGTTTTTCAGCTCCACCTGCATATCCTTCCGGAGCTTGAGATCCAGCGCGGCAAGCGGTTCGTCGAGCAGAAGCACCTTGGGCTGATTGACCAACGCCCGCGCGATCGCAACGCGCTGCTGCTGACCGCCCGAAAGCGTTGTCACTTTTCTTTTTTCAAACCCGCGCAGATTCACCAGCGCGAGCATCTCTTTGACCTTGGTTCGGATCTCTTCCGATGGCGTTTTCCGGACACGAAGCCCGAACGCAATGTTGTCAAACACATTGAGGTGCGGGAAAAGAGCGTATCGCTGAAAGACCGTGTTGACCTGCCGCTGGTAAGGCGGCATATCGTTGATCCTCTCTCCGTTGAAGAAAACGTCACCCGTATCCGGCGTTTCAAAGCCGCCGATGATGCGCAGGGTGGTTGTTTTTCCGCAGCCGGAAGGCCCTAACAGCGTGATAAACTCCTTGTCATGGATTTCGAGATCCATATTGTCCAGAACGGTCTCGCCGTCATACGACTTGGAGATTCCGTTCAGCCTGATGAGAACGTCTTTGTTCATTCCGCATAAATACTCCTTTGTAATAAAAAAATATTCATGGAAATGCATGGCTTGCCCGCCATCGGTTTCTCCGGAGGGCGGGACGGCTGATTTCCCGCGTCTCCTCGGCTTTCGGCACATTGTGCGCAAATTCCGCATATATTGTAGCAGATCGCGCCCCCAATTGCAATAGGTTTTGAAAAAAAATGAATTTTTGTCATTTTTCACAAGGATCCGCAAAGAATTTGCCTGATTTGTGATTTTTTCACAATTTTCCCGTTTTTCCTCTGTTTTGCTCCGTTTTCCTCGTTTTTTCTCCGAAATTCTCCGAAAAAGTCCGATTGCCGGACCCATCCGCACCGCCGAAAAACCGACCGAACAGGCTCATGGAAAAACCGAGCCACGAGATGCCGCTTCCCGCACGCAGAAGCAGGTACACCGATACGCTCCACAAAAGGAACAGAACGCCGAAGGAAAGAAACCGGCAAACCTTTGCCGCCGTCACCGCGCCAAACCATCCCGCGAGTGCGCAATATGCCATCCTGCCGCCGTCAAAGGTCTCAACGGGCAGCAGATTGAGTGCGCCCAGCAGAAGCGACACCGCGCAAATCTGCATTGCAAGCTCCGTACCCTGCCGCAGAGGCGCGACCAACGCCGCCAGCACGACGCTGGCAAACGGTCCCGCCGCCGCGAGCAACCATTCGGTGCGGTACGGAAGCAGTCCGCCCCGGGTTCCGATCCTTGCGCCGAGAAGCCCGAGCCGAAGCTCCGAAAGAGCGACGCCGAGCATCCGCGCGGCGATCAGATGCCCCGCTTCGTGAACCCCTGCCGCAATCAGCAGCGCCGCGCAAAGCCCGGTATGATCGGTTATCAGCAGACCGATCGAAACCGCCGCGGCGATTGGGTCGATCCGCAGGCGCGGAAATGTCGGTTTGCGCTTCATCCCGTCCGCCCCCTCTCCGCCGCCGGAGATCCCGGGCGGCTCTATCATGGTATGCGCGGGCGGATGTCCGATATGTGGCGAGCGGCGCAGTCTGCTTGAAAAAGCTCATTTTTTCACACCGTGCATTGAAAAATCCCGCTTTTGGCAAAGCGGGATTTTCGGAAAACCTCGTAGCGGGCATCGTCGCGCGTCCCCTTATCGGCGCGGCTTGAAGAACTGATAGAGAAAGCAGGGAATCATGCCGTTATAAAGCCGGCGGATCTTATCGGCACGCCGACCGTACAGCTTCTCAAACGCGGGGTGCGAGGTCAGGACGTAGACCTGCCACGGGTCAAACCGCGCAAAACAGACGCCGAGTTCGCGGTAGAGCGCCTCCGCGTCACGCGGGGACATCAGCCGCTCGCCGTAGGGCGGGTTGCAGATCAGCGTTCCCCGCCGATCCGGCTTTTCAATTTTGCGTGCATCCGCGGTGAAGATGCGGATATGATCCTCCACCCCCGCACGCAAAGCATTTTCATAGGCGACGTCAAGAACGTTCTCATCCACATCGGATGCGTAGATTTCGAATGACGTATCGTTGCGAACAGCAGATTTTGCCTTCTCCCGCGCTTCCTTCCAAAGCGGTGCGGGAAAAGCCGGGAAAGCCTCCGCCGCAAAAGAACGGTTCAATCCCGGAGCAAGGTTCTTCAGAATCATTGCCGCTTCGATCGCGATCGTTCCCGAACCGCACATGGGATCCCAAATCAGGGTGTCCTCCCTCGGACGCGCCGTGAGTGCGATGGCGGCGGCAAGCGTCTCCCGCAGAGGTGCGGCTCCCGCCTCGGGGCGGTACCCCCGTTTGTGAAGCGTTGTTCCGCTGGAGTCGATCATCAGCGCGGCAACATCCTTGAACAGGAAAAACTCCACCCGATAGGTCACGCCGGTTTCCGGGAACCACCGAAGTCCGTAAACCCCGGAAAGGCGGTCTGCAATCGCCTTTTTGATGATTTTCTGACAGTCGGGGACGGAATACAGCGTACTTTTGATGGCATGACCGCTGACGGGGAACGCGTCATCCCGCCCGATCCAATCCTCCCAGGGAAGCGACTTGACGCCCTCAAACAGGGCGTCATACGTGGGTGCTGGGAACCGCCCGAGCACGATCAAAACGCGCTCCGCGCAGCGAAGCCGCAGATTTGCCGAAACGACCGCGTTTTCGTCGCCTTCAAAATAGATTCTGCCGTCCATCGTCTCGGTTCGGCGCAGTCCCAGTGAGTCAATTTCCTCGCCGAGCGTGCGCTCCAGCCCGAACATACAGGTTGCCGCCAATTGCAATTTCATGATTCTGCTCTCTTTTCTCTATAAATGTTACAAAAAAATTTGAAAAATATGCTTTTTTCCGTTTTTATATGACGAAAAATGAAAAAACCTTCATTCGGTCTTGCATTTTCGGACGGGATGATGTATAATGATAGAAACCAGATTTCAAGACATCAATCGGAAAGGAACTCCGCGATATGAACGCAACAAACAAGATGAAGGTCGGCGTCATCGGCGCAACCGGCATGGTCGGTCAGCGCTTCCTGACGCTTTTGGAAAATCACCCCTATTTCGAGGTCTCCGTCCTCGCCGCTTCGGCACGCTCCGCCGGAATCCCCTATGAAAAAGCCGTTGGCGACCGCTGGAAGTTGGCAACGCCAATGCCCGAAATCTATCGCAACATGATTGTGGAAGACGCGGCAAACGTGGCTTCGGTTTCCTCCAAATGCTCGTTTGTCTTTTGCGCGGTCAACATGAAAAAGGAGGAGATCAAAGCGCTCGAAGAGGCTTACGCCAAAGCCGAAACGCCGGTTGTCTCCAACAACTCGGCGAACCGCTGGACACCTGACGTCCCAATGGTCATTCCCGAAATCAACGACAGCCACCTCGCCGTCATCGAGCATCAGCGCCGCCGCTTGGGAACCCGCCGCGGGTTCATTGCCGTCAAGCCGAACTGCTCGATTCAATCCTACGTTCCCGCTCTCTCGCCGCTCCGCAAATTCGGAATTGAACAGGTTGTGGCAACCACCTATCAGGCGATCTCGGGCGCTGGAAAAACCTTTCGCGAATGGCCGGAGATGGTGGATAACGTGATCCCGTTCATTTCGGGCGAGGAGGAAAAGAGCGAACAGGAGCCTCTGCGCGTTTGGGGCGAGGTGAAGGACGGCGTCATCGTGAAGGCGGAGAAACCGATCATCACCACGCAGTGCATCCGCGTTCCCGTGACCGACGGGCATACCGCCGCCGTGTTTGTGAAATTTACAAACAAGCCGACCCGCGAACAGATTCTGGAGGCATGGGCGTCCTACTCCGGGAAGCCGCAGGAACTTGGACTCCCGCACGCGCCGAAGCAATTCCTGCGCTACTTTGAGGAAGATAACCGCCCGCAGACCCGCCTCGACCGCGACGCGGACGGCGGCATGAGCGTCTCCATCGGTCGGCTTCGCGAGGACAGTCTTTTCGACTATAAGTTCGTCGGGCTGTCGCACAACACGCTTCGCGGCGCCGCCGGCGGCGCGGTTCTGATTGCCGAACTGCTCTACAGGGAAGGATACTTTAATTGACGGAATTTCGGGGGACTTTTTTTGAAAAGTCCCCCGTTTTTTTGGGAATCAAAAAACCGTCGGATTATACTCTGTTCGGACAGCGAAAAGCTGTTCTTTTTTTAAGGCAATACCGTCTATGTAAAATCGGGGGATTACCGCTTGATTCGAACCAGTCTGCCGATCTCTTCGCGCAAGGCGTCCGCTAACGCGCGGACATCCTCTTCGGTGTTGTTTTCGCAAAAGCTGACGCGGATCGAGGAACCGACATCCGGCGCGGAAAGTCCGAATGCCGTCAGCGCGGCGCTCGGATGCGCGGAATGCGACGAGCAAGCCGATCCGTTGGAGACATAGATGCCCCGCGCGGAAAGTGCGTGCAGGAGCGTTTCGCTTCGGATGCCCGGAACGGTGAAATTGAGAATATGCGGTGCGCGGTCGCCCTCGGGGCGATTGACGCGCAGGGGCAGATCGGCAAGCAATGCTTCGGTCAGCGCAAGCAGGCGCGTCAGGATGCCGACGTTGGCATTCATCGCGGCAAAGCCTTCCCGCGCCGCGGCGGCAAAGCCGGCGACGCCGATGAGATTCTCCGTCCCCGACCGAAATCCCTCTTCCTGCCCGCCTCCCTGAATGATCGGCAACAGGTCGCGCCGTTTTCTTGCTTCATGCGAGATGAAGAGTGCGCCGACGCCCTTGGGTCCGTGAATCTTATGTGCGCTGACCGTTACCAAATCGGCGCGGAGCGTTTTCGGTTGAAGCGGCATCCGCAGGTATCCCTGCACTGCGTCCGTATGCGTCAGAATGTCCTCTCGGTATGCCTTGACCATCGCGAACGCGCGGGCAATGTCATACCGCGCCCCCGTTTCGTTGTTGACCGCCATGACCGACACCAAAAAGGTCTTTTCATTCAATGCCGCGGACAGCGCGTCCAAATCCAATATCCCGCCTCTCGTCGGGATCCGTACCACGTCAAACCCGTTGTTTTCCAGCACACGTACCGCGTTTTCCAGACCGGGATGCTCGGAATCGGTGGTGATGACTCTTCCGCCTCGGCGACGCGGTTTGGCAAACGCCGAACCGATGACCGCGAGATTATCCCCTTCGCTTCCGCCCGCCGTGAAAACCAATTC
>CAKJZF010000149.1 GCA_918290775.1 Clostridiales bacterium
AATGTCGCGGAGCCCGAAGTAGCTCTTAACGCGATCCTCGCCGAAGGTGAAGATCAGATCGTAGAGTTTGCCGTCCCCGATCTGCCACAGATGCTTTTCCGAGAGGGCGATCGAGAAGGTGACGGTCCAACCCGCGTTCGGGACCGTCGCGCGCCCGACCTCGCGCCCCTCAAAGAGGGCGACGGCGGTCAGATCCGCCGTTCCGGCAAGCGTCGCCTGCACGGTCAGGGCGCCGTTTGCGGCGTCGGGGTAGTAGCGGGTCGAGAGGATGCGGGTCGCGGGCACGAATTCAAGCCAGACCGTTTGCCAGATCCCGGTGGTGCGGGTGTAACTGCACTCGTAGGACTGGTATTTGTCGGACTGCTTGCCGATCGGGATCATGGGGTCGCGGGAGTCGTCCTCGGCGTAGACGACGACGGTATTCTCGCCCGCCTTCGCCGCGTCGGTGATATCGAAGAAGAACGAAACGTAGCCGCCGGTATGGCGTCCGACCTCGGTTTCGTTGATATAGACCTTGCACTTGTAGTCCACCGCGCCGAAATGGAGCAGGACGCGCCCGGCGAGTTCCTTTTCGGAAAGTTCAAAGGTACGACGGTACCAGACCGCCGCGTGAAAATCAACGTCGCCGATCCCCGACAGTTTGCTTTCGGGGCAGAACGGAACGACGATGGTGCGGTCAAACGCGGCTCCGGCTTTCATCAGTCCTCTATCTTCGCCGCTGTTCGATTCGTCGAAGCAGAAGTCCCACTCGCCGTTCAGGTTGCGCCACGCTTCGCGCTCGAATTGCGGTTTCGGATGCTCGGGTCTTGCGATCATTGTTGTTCTCCTTATTATACGCGGCGCGCCCGCGCCGCAATTCATTGATAAAATGATGAAACGACGCTTCGCGTCGTGATTCTTCTGCCTTCATCGCGCTTTCCGATCTGCGCGGAACGCGGCGACCCCGTCATCCGAATTTGACGATTTTTTTAAAGAACCGGTATCCGCACACGTCGATCCAACGGCTGAACTTGGATTTTCCGGTGGCGACCATCGCGGTGCTCGACCAACGCAGTCGCCGGTAGAGCCACGGATCCTTTTCCTTGATGTATTTCCACACCCCGTAGAAGTTCTCGCGGCGTTCGGGGGTGTCGACGGCGTAGGTGAAGACCGCGCAGATCAAGACCATCATCCCGAGTTCGTGGAGCAGATAGCGCCGCAATTTCGGGCGGGTCTTACCCATCTCGCGCAGATCGAAGCAATCGACCATCATCTTGGTCACGCGGATCTGCTGATCCACGCGCTTCGCCCCGTTTTCGAGCGTCACCGACTGGTCGGCGCGTCCGATGAAGTAGCGGTAAAGGTCGAGGGGCATATAGTAGATGGTCTTGACGTCGGGGAGCGGCTTGTACATGAACAGGTTATCCACGTAGAAGGTGTGCTTCGGCAGTTCCAGTCCGCAGTCCCGGAGGATCGAGGTCTTGAAGTAGACCGAATGCATCATCAGATACTGCGTGATCCCGAACGGGCGGATCTCCTCCCACGAACAAACCTTTTCGTGCGGGAACACCCGGTGATAGTCCATCACGAACGTCGTGTTGTCGGCGACGTGTTCGTACACGTAGTTGGCGACGTACATATCGACGTCGACCCCCGCCGCATCGTGTTCGCGCATCCGCGCCATCAACTTGGCAAGCGCCTCGGAATCAAGCCAGTCGTCCGAATCGACGACCTTGAAATATTTGCCCCGCGCGTTCCGGATCCCCTGATTGACCCCCTCGCCGTGTCCGCCGTTCTCCTGATGGATGACCCGGACGCGGTCGGGGTGGGCGGCGGCGTACCCGTCGGCGATCTCGCCGGTCGCATCGGTCGATCCGTCGTCCACGATGATGATCTCGGTATCGTCCCCCGCGGGGAGCAGGGAATCGACACATTTGCGCATATATTCTTCGGAATTATAGCACGGTACGGTAAACGTCATCAATACCATATCGAAAAAGCCTCCTGCGGTACGTACCACGGGTTTCGTCGCGGCGCGCGGGTCGCGGTACGAACGCCCCGAACGCAACAACAGTATAGCACAACGCCCGCAAAAAAGCAAGCAGAAAGCGAAAAGGCGTCCCCCGCGCCGATGAAGTTTACAAATCGGGTTCGGTTCGTTCTTTTTCTGTTCAAATCTATCCTCTACAATTATTCTGTACGGCACCGGCGGAAAGATCCGTCGGTCGAAAGGAAACGGTTATGCTTACGCTACGCGACGTCAGAAAAGAATACGGAGAGGGGGAGAGCGCGGTCGCCGCCCTCAAGGGAGTCACCGTCTCTTTCCGGGAGAGCGAATTCGTCGCGATCCTCGGTCCCTCCGGGTGCGGAAAAACCACCCTGCTCAATATTATCGGGGGGCTCGACCATTACACGTCGGGCGACCTCGCGATCCGCGGCGTCTCGACCAAACTCTACCGCGACGCCGACTGGGACGCCTATCGGAACCATTCGTTCGGCTTCGTTTTTCAAAGTTATAA
>CAKJZF010000150.1 GCA_918290775.1 Clostridiales bacterium
ATTATATATATTCTCGCGCGCGACCGCGCAGGGGCGTGAAAACTTTTTCCCTTTTTTGAAAAAAGAGGGTTGACAAACCGTTCGGGCTATGATACAATAATAAACTGCATTAAAATCGCTTAATCTGTGCTTTTCGCCTCATTTTTCCGGCAGAAGAAACATTGTAAATTTTCTGTGAACATTGTAAAAAGTGTGAAAATTTTGCAATGATTTCTAAAAGAAATCGGGGAAGCGAAGCGGGGGGCAAAGAGCGAGCGTGATCTCCGCGAGAAGCGCAAAAATGAAGAAGGAGTGTTTCATTTCATGCAACTGAAATCCCAGTATTTCGGGAAAACCGAGCGGAAGAGTTTTTCCAAGATCGAGGACGTCCTCGAAATGCCGAACCTCATCGAGGTGCAGAAAAAGTCGTTCAAGTGGTTCCTTGACGTCGGCATGGACGAGGTGCTGCGCGACGCGTCTCCCGTCGTGGACTTCATGGGGAAGACGCAGGTCGATTTCGTCAGTTACTCGATCGATCCGAACGCCCGCTATTCGGTGGAGGAGTGCAAAGAGCGCGACGTCACCTACGAGGCGCCCTTCAAGGTCTGCGTCCGCGTGACCAACCTTGAAACGCACGACATCAAACAGCACGAGATCTTCATGGGGAACTTCCCCCTGATGACCGACAACGGGACGTTCGTTATCAACGGCGCGGAGCGCGTCGTCGTCTCGCAGCTCGTCCGTTCGCCGGGTATGTACTACGATACCGCGGTGGACAAGACCGGTAAACACAGTTATACCAGCACGGTGATTCCGTATCACGGCGCTTGGTTGGAATATGAGACCGACTCTCAGGACACCTTCTGGGTCAAGATCGACAAGAACCGGAAGATCCCGGTGACGGTCCTGATCCGTGCGCTCGGCGCCGAGACCGACGCCGACGTGATCGACACCTTCGGCGAGGAGGAGTATTTCACCGCCACCTTCACGAAGGACGAATCCAACCGCCGGGCGATGGACAACAAGACCACGCCGGGCGAAGAAGCGCTGAAAGAGATCTATATGAA
>CAKJZF010000151.1 GCA_918290775.1 Clostridiales bacterium
CTGCCTCCCCGTTGAGGCGGAGATATGCCCACCGTGGTTCAAAGAGAATTCGGCGCTCGCCGAGGTATCGGTGCAATTCCGATCGGGGGTAATCAATTTCATCTTGAAAAGAGAGAGGATCAGACCATGTACGAAGAGGAAAACAACGGCGTGACAGCACCGGCAGAGGCAACAGGCTTTGTGGATGAAATTTTGATCTGCAAGGATTGCGGCAAAGAATTTGTGTTCACCGCGGGTGAGCAGCAATTCTATGCCGAAAAAGGCTTCCAGAACAAGCCCAAGGCTTGCAAAGCCTGCCGCGACGCAAGAAAGAACGCGGCAAAAGCACCCCGCGAATACTTCATTGCCGTTTGCGCGGACTGCGGCGGAGAAGCGAAGATCACCTTCCAGCCCTCCGGCGACAGACCCGTTTATTGCAGCGCCTGCTTTGAGAAGAGAAAGAACGCTCAAGCTTAATTCGTTGCAAAACATCGCGTTTCCCCTATCCCCCATCGGCAAAAAGACAGGATCGCAATTTGCGATCCTGTCTTTTTGCGGTCTATTCCGCCCTCATCAGCTCGATGAGTACCTCGACCATCTTCTGCATGGACGGAACGGGAATATATTCATGAACGCCGTGAAAATTCGATCCGCCCGTGGAGAGGTTGGGGCACGGAACCCCCATGAAGGAGAGTCTGGCTCCGTCGGTTCCCCCGCGAATGGGCACGCATACCGGCTCCACGCCAGCCTGTTTCATCGCCGCTTTGGCATTCTCGATCAGCTCAAAATGCGGCAGGATCTGTTCTTTCATGTTGTAGTAGCTGTCGCGCAAATACAGTTCAAAGCATCCTTCTCCCCAAACGCGGTTTTCAAATGCGGTCAGATCCTCAAGGAAGGACTTGCGGGCAAGAAAGCGGGACATATCGTGGTCGCGGACAATCAGCGAAACCGTTGCTTCGGTCTCGTCGCCCGTCATGTGACTGACATGGTAAAAGCCTTCGTAACCTTCGGTGTGGGCGGGTGTTTCGGCGGCGGGCAGGCGGGAGATCCATTCATTCGCCATCAGAACGGCGTTTTTCATCTTGTTTTTCGCGCTGCCCGGGTGAATATTGACTCCATGGACACGGAGCGTTGCGCCCGCGGCGTTGAAATTTTCATATTCGATCTCGCCAAGCTCGCCGCCGTCCACCGTGTAAGCAAATTTCGCGCCGAATTGCTCCACCGAAAAATGATCCATTCCCGCGCCGATCTCTTCATCGGGCGTAAACCCGACGGCGATCCGCCCATGGGGAATTTCGGGATGCGCGATCAACTCGGCAACTGCCGTCATGATCTCGGCAACCCCCGCTTTGTCATCCGCCCCGAGGAGCGTGGAACCGTCGGTGACGATCAACTCCTGCCCGACATAGCGATCCAGCGACGGAAACACGGCGGGATCCAGCGTCTTTCCGTTTCCGAGCGGCAGTTTCCCGCCCGTGTACCGAACAATCCGGGGCTTGATGTCAGCTCCGCTCGCTCCCGAAGAGGTATCCATGTGCGCCAAAAAGCCGAGCGTTGGCAGATCCTCAAACCCTTTGGCGGCGGGGAGAACCGCGTAGACATAACCGCATTCGTCAAAGTGCACATCCGAAAGTCCCAGTTCGGTCAGCTCGTCCGCCAGCGCCTGCCCCAAAAGCTTCTGCTTTTCGGTACTCGGAACGGTTGAGGAGGTTTCGTCCGACTGGGTGTCAAAGGAGACATATCGCAAAAAGCGTTCAACCACATCCATCGGTCATGCCTCAAAACGCCCAGTTCCCGTTTTCAAAGATCGGGATGCGCTTTCCGTCGCGGGTCACGCCCGTGATGGAGAGATCGCGCGTTCCGATCATGAAATCCTCATGAATCATGGAATCGTTGATACCGCGCTCGTAGCATTCTTCGGTTGTGTATTTGTCATAATCCTTCAGAACGTTGGTAAAGCCGTGTCCGAGCGCAAGATGGCAAGCGGCATTTTCATCAAACAGAGTATTATAGAACAGAACGCCGGACTGGCAGATAGGGCTGTCATAGGGGACCAACGCACATTCGCCGAGATAGGCGGCTCCCTCGTCCATCGAGATCATCTCGCGAAGCAATTTCTCGTTCTTCTCGGCATGAACTTCAACCGCTTTCCCGTCCTCGAAACGAACCGAGAAGTTTTCGATCAGCTCGCCATGATAGGAGAGCGGCTTGGAGGCATACACGATTCCTTCCGCTTTTCCCTTTCTGGGCGAGGTAAAGACCTCTTCGGACGGAATGTTCGGATTGTAGACAATCCCGCTCCCGAGTGCCTTCTCCGCTCCGCCCATAAAGAGCGCGTCCTCGTGAAGCCCTACGCGGAAATCAGTACCATTGGAGGCCTTGTACTCCAAAGTTTCCAGACCGAGGCTGTTCAGATAGTCGCAACGCGCGGCAAGGTCGCGGTTATGCGCATCCCAAGCGGCAATGGGGTCGCCGTCCTCGGTCACGCGGGAGGTGAAGAGGATGTTTTCCCAAAGTTTTTCGATAGCGCGAGGCTTGATTTCGTTGGGAAAGACCTTCTTTGCCCAAGCGGCTCCCGGAACCGCCGCGATGCACCACTGATAGCGGTTCTCCATCTTGTCGAGATAGGGCTTTATGACCCGATACCGAGCCTGGCGTGCCTTTGCCATTTTGGACTGGTTGACCCCTTTGAAGCCGTCGGGATCGTCGGATTCGAGATAGATCCGAACGGGCAAAGCGTCCAAGCGGTGCTTGACTCGCTCCAGCTCCCACTCCTCGATATGCGTCAGGGTCGAGACCGAACGCTTCTGAATGTTGAGCTTGTCGAGCGGCTGATAGGAAAATTCCACGGTCACTTTTTTGGCGCCGAGGCGATAGCATTCCTCCGCCACCATGCGGGCAAACTCGGGTTGCTCCACCGAGGCGAGGATCTCAACTTCCTGCCCCTTTTGCACATGACCGCCTGCCGCGGCGATCAGACGCGCGTACTTTCTGATGACTGTTTTTTTCATGGTTCCATTCCTTTCGCTGGATTAAAATTCCATCTCTATTATATCCCTGTTTAACGCGTTTGTCAATTGATTCGGCATAATTCTTTGCAAGAATGTTGCGTCGTTCCATGCCACACGATGCAAGGTTTGCTTCTCATGTCCCGCAGGACACCTCATGTGCGCCAGCGCACATCATTTCCGAAGGCAACATCATTGACCCAGCAGGTTAAACAACATTCAAAAAGCAGTGATTTGAGATACAAATCACTGCTTTTTGTTGTGTAAGAACGCGTAAAAGGTACCAATCCAAAGGAAGAATAGCGAAAAGGTACGTGTTGAACGTTTCGACGAACTGGTAATTATCGCTCTGGCCCGAGGTCGATTGTTTCCAGCCAGGCGTCGGCTTCAGCTCGGGTATGGAAAACCAGAACCCGCTTTTCCGGATATTGTTCCAGTAGGGACAACAGCTTGGGTCGTTTTTCCTGTCGGTAGCTGTAGACGAGATCCACCAGCTCCTGCTCCAGCCTCCGCTCCACCCAAGGGATGTCTGATCGCTTCTGTCCCACCCGCTGACGGAGTCCCTCCATACAGGTTTCCTCGTCGTAGTCCAGAAAGATCAGCGTATTACAGGCCCGGAGTCGAATTTCATAAGTCCGGCTGTAGTCGCCCTCGATGATCCAATGCTCTCCCGCAGTCAGCTCCGTCAGGATTCTATCGAAGTCCTCCCGGGGAATGTGGCTCTCGTCTGGCCGCCACCAAATCATATCCAGGTGGAACAGGGGCAGCCCCGTGCAATCTGCCAGTTTGCGGGACAGTGTGCTCTTCCCGCTGCCGCAGCATCCGGTAATCATGATCTTGGTTCCGATGTCTTCTATCTTCATCGCTTCCTGCCCTCCATCCTCGCAACATTAAAATCTCAAGTTGTTAAAATGATTATACTTTATTCGACCCCGCTATACAACAGAAAACCTCTTCCGTCCTTTTTGGTAGACAAAAGAGGATTCTTTGATGGCTGGGGTGGCCGGATTCGGACCGACGAATGCCAGAGTCAAAGTCTGGTGCCTTACCGCTTGGCTACACCCCAATGGAAGCCGACTTTTATATTATAACACAAAAAATAAAATTGTCAAGTGGTTTTGGGAGAAAACGGGAGGAAGGATTCAAAAACAACCGATTTAGGGTTGACAAAAAGCGAATTCCATGATAGAATAAACGAGGAAAAATGCGGGCGTGGCGAAATTGGCAGACGCGTTGGATTTAGGATCCAATACCGCAAGGTGTGCAGGTTCAAGTCCTGTCGCCCGTACCACAGAGAGGGATGCTCCTTGAGCATCCCTCTCTGTCGTATCGGCGATTGGCTTCGCGGAACCGCACCGACTTGCGCCCGCGCAAGTCACCGACGCAACGCCACACTTCCCCGTTTTGCCGCACGGTCGTGCGTCACTGTGCCCGGTTCAAATCTGAACAAACCGTTTTTTCATCCGTCAGCCCAATAATGCGTACACAACAATCCCACCGATAATCAAAAACAGCGCAATCAATTTCTGCCGATTGATTTTTTCATGAAACAGGGTGATTCCGAATACGGTCACGTAAATATAGCCGGTTGCCTCAAGAATCGGTCCCATAGATAACGGAATCACACGGTATGCAAAAATGGACAGAAAGGTTGTTCCGACAAACAATACATAGGCAAAAATAACCAACGGATTCAGATATTCCCGGATACGGGACGGGTACGTCCGCATTGCCGCCTTCTTTAACATCACTTGCGAAACAGCACCGATCAACACCCCCAGCAAAAGGATGCCGGAATACAGGAGCATCTTTTTATCCATCATTGCGGATCACCTGTCTCTTTCTCTTCGGCCATGGATTCCGAGTCCTTCTTCGGCTCCGCTTTGGCAAACAAAACCACTCCGGCGATGACCATGACCGCGCCGATTACTTTACCGACCGTAACCGCTTCTCGGAACACCAGCACGCCCCAAATGACGCCCCAAACAATGGTAACCGACTTATTCGCAAAAGCGGTTGTCAGCGGCAGATGCTTGATGATCTGTTGCCATCCGATGGCATATACCCCCAACAATGCAATGATGCACGCATAGCAGAGACAAAAGCGAACACTCAAAAACGTCTCTTCCGCCGCCCATTTGCTCGCGATGCCGCTCAACGAATAAAGCATCAGCATCAGATGCAGAATCAGCAAATACTTCAGGTTGCCCTTCTTCATGGAAAAAACTCCTTTATTCCTTATCCGGCAAATACGGGATCAAATCCTCAATACGTGCTGCCTTTAACAAATAATATCCAAAGCGATTGGAACTATCCGTAATCTCTCCAACGCATGGGTGAATCTCAGACGCGACCAAATACGAAGGATGTTCCCTTTTTAACCGCTCGAATACCAAAACATCCTCGTTCGAGAAGACAAACCGTACCGCCGACGCTCCGATTGGTTTGATCTGATCGGGAAGAACCGGGCGTTCTCCCAACGCAATGGAAATCACCGCACCCACAAAATCCACGCCTGTGGAAAGCTCCACAAGATTGCTCCCGATGAAGTCTCCACCCATGCGTCCGCCAATCTCAATCAGGCGGATGTTCCCCTGTGCGTCAATTTTGATCTCGCTGTGGGACGCGCCGTTGCGAAGTTCCAATGTGTCAAGTGCGTGCGATACCACCGCCTTGACCCGGGAAAGGGTTTCTGCGTCCACGGGTGCGGGTTGCAGATGTCCCGTTTCAATAAAATGTGGAGCCCCTGTGGTATATTTTTGCGTCAATGCCAAAAAGTGATGTTCTCCTTGATAGGAAACGAACTCCACGCTGTATTCTTGTCCCTCTGCATACTCCTCGACCAGTGCTTTCTTTTCAAAGCTCTGTTCCATTGCCGCCGCTACGGCGTCTTGCAGTCCGCTTGGATCCTGCAATTTGTAGATGCCCCGGCTTCCGCTCCGGTCGGTGGGTTTGACGATAACGGGATAGGTCAGATCCAATGCGGAAAGATCCGTTTGCCCGTCCACCAAGATACTCTTGGGACTTGGGTCTTTACCCGCTTCAAACGCCAACCGCATCAAATGTTTGTTCGTGCTTTTCTCGGTCGCCCGTACCGAATTCCCCGTCAATCCCATCTGCTCCGCCACATAATTGACCGTGACCATTGCCAAGTCCGACGCAATACTGCAAATTCCGTCGATCCCGATCTCCCGGCACTTTTGCAGGATTGTTTCTTTCTCCACAATGCTGATGGGGTAAAAATAATCCGCGCTCTTCTCCCCGACGTCGTTTGCCGCCCACGCAAACACATGGGTCTCGATCCCCCGGGACTTCGCTTTCTGAATCAGCGGTTCCTGCAAATAGGACGCTCCGATGATGGCAAGCTTTTTCATAAAAAACACTCCGTTGCGTTTTGGTCAGTCTTTTTTTGTTTTTGCAATGGTCTTTTCTTTTTCGGGCGGGTTCAGAATTTCACCCACCACATAAATGGGTCGATGCTTGACTTCCTCGAAAATGTTTCCAATATACAGCCCGACCACTCCAATAGCACACAAAAGAATTCCACCCATCAGATAAATGGATGCGATCATGGAAGTCCAACCGACCAATGCGTCCCCGACGATCCACGCACGCAACACCAAATAGACGATATATCCCAATGCTAGAAGAGCAATGAAAAATCCCGCTCGGATTGAAAACAGCAAAGGTTTGTTTGATTGCGACGTAATGATCTCTGTCGCCATTTTCACCTTCTTGCGAAAACTGTACGACGATTTCCCCTCAAACCGTGCGTCCTCGACCGCTTCGATTGCAGTCTGCCGAAATCCCAACCAGCGCACGAACATCACAAACGACCGGTTTTGCTCCGGCATATTGCAATAGTTTTCCATCACCTTACGTTTGGAAATACTGAAATTACAAAGCGAACTGTCATATGTTCCATTTGTAAAATGATTGTATACCTTATAAAACGATTTTGAAAGCAGTTTGGTCAGGAAACTGTCTTTTCTCGCCGCACGCTTGACAAACACCACGTCATAACCTTCTTTTGCTTTGGCATAGAGGTCTGGGATGGTCTCGGGACGATCCTGCAAGTCGCAGTCCATCACAACGACCCATTCCCCCGTTGCAGACTCCACGCCCGCCGTGATCGCCCGGATCTGTCCGAAGTTTCTCGCCAAATGGATTCCCACAACCCGGGAATCTTTTGCACAAATCTCCTGAATGGCTTCCCATGAATTTTGGGGGCAGCAATCGTCCACCAAAATGATTTCGAACGACTGCGTGATGGTTTGCAAAGACTCGCAAAGTCTGCGGTGCAGTTCCGGCAACGCCGCCCGGCAACCGTAAACGGGAATGACAACGGAAATCTCCATCTCTTTTATCCTTTCCTGATCGAATTTATTTCTTCCACAGAACGTCAAATCGTTTCTGTTCCATTTCCAGTTGATAATCTCTTAAATAGGAAAGATAATCATACTGCGGCTGGTATCCCAACTCCGCTTTTGCATTTTCAATATCCATCACGAAACTCACAAAACTGCTTTTTTCAGGCTTGGGAATGATCTTGGGATTGCTCCCTTTCGGAGCAAACACCTCGATGATCCCTTCCAACTGCTCCTGCAAAGTCGTTCGGACACCCGTTCCGACGTTATACGTTCCACCGTCTACGCTTGCAAACAATGCTTTGTAGAGCATTTGACAGAGGTCTTTGATATAAACAATATCCTTAAATGCGTTCGGGTCTCCCCACATCTCCAAATCGTAGCCTGCACAAACCCGGTCGATCATATACCGGTAGGCGATCTTTTTCTCCACGCCGTCCACATAGTAATTCTTTTGCGGGTTGTAGAGATAGATATTCGGCAACCGGAACACGAAATTCCGGATACCGTACTCGGCATGGTAAAATTCCATCATATCCACCACCATACTTTTGGTGATGGTATAGAACGCATGATCTCCCGTGTAGCACAGAGCGTGCCGGACGGTTGGGTGAAGAACCTCTTCTTTTCCCCAAACCGCCGCCATTTCCGCCCACGTCTGCAAATACAACACCCGGTCGGCATGGGTCTTGCGTGCATATTCCAGAATCCGCAACGATCCTTTCACATTGGTTTCCACATAGGCAAACGGGTCATATTCTTTCATGTACGCCGGCAGAAGCCCGGACATATTGACCACGGCATAAACATCGTCTGTCGGCAGTTTTTCAAAATCCTCCTGCCGGCAAACGTCAACCTTGATATACCGGATCCCGTTTTCTTCAAACAGCGTCGTCTTTTTCCGCCCCACCGCAATCACTTCATACGCCGATGCGTCCAAATATTGCTTGCAATAATCCACAAAATAGACGCCCGTATTCCCGGTTGCACCGAATACCACTATCTTTTTCATGTTTCAAAAAAACTCCTGACCGCTTCAATCACCTGTTCCCGATCCGCTTCGCTCAATCCGTAGTAGAGCGGCAACCGGGTCAGGCGTTCGCTCTCTTTGGTCGTGTACTCGTCCTTGCCGTGGAACCGTCCGTATTTCAGTCCCGCCGGGGCGCTGTGCAGCGGAATGTAGTGGAACACGCTGTAAACGTCGTGCTCCCGCAGGTAGGAAATGAGTTTTGTGCGCTCTTCCAGATCCTTACATTTCAGCCAAAACATATGGGCGTTGTGTGTGCAATGTGCCGGAATGACCGGGATCTCGATCTTTCCGGCGTCCGCCAACGGTTGGAATGCCTCGTGGTAACAGTTCCACGTGTGAAGCCTGTCCTCGTTGATTTTGTCCGCAACCTCCAACTGTGCCCACAGATACGCCGCATTCAAGTCGCTCGGCAGATAGCTGTCACCGAAATCCACCCATGTGTATTTATCCACCTGTCCACGGAAAAACTTGGAACGGTTGGTTCCTTTTTCCCGTAGGATCTCGGCTCTTTCGTTGTATTCCGGGCGGTTGATGATCAACGCTCCGCCCTCTCCCATGGAGTAATTTTTCGTTTCATGGAACGAGTAACAGCCGAAGTCCCCGATCGTACCCAATGCCCGTCCCCGATAGGTACTCATCACGCCCTGTGCCGCATCTTCCACCACGAACAGGTTGTGCTTTTTTGCGATCTCCATGATGGCGTCCATCTCGCAGGCGACCCCTGCATAATGCACCGCCACAATCACTTTCGTTTTGTCGGTGATGGCATCCTCAATCTTGTTCTCGTCGATGTTCATGGTATCCGGCCGGATATCCACGAACACCAGCTTTGCCCCCGCCAAAACGAACGCCGTCGCCGTACTGGAAAAGGTGTAGCTCGGCAGGATCACCTCGTCGCCCGGGTGCAGGTCGCAGAGCAATGCCGCCATATCCAGCGCCGTTGTCCCGCTGGTGGTCAGAAGGGCTTTCTGCGCCGAAAACCGTTCTTCCAGCCATTGGTTGCATTTTTTCGTGAATTGTCCGTCGCCACAGATCTTATGCGACGCCACCGCCTGTTGGATATAGTCCAATGCGGTCTCGACATAGGGCGGATAGTTGAAGGAAATCATACTCTGTTTTATCCTTTCGATTTGGTTATTCGGGTCAATAGACAAATTGCGTCAGACAATGGTAAAACGCTTTCAGATCCAAAAGCAGAATGCCGGTTACGGTCAGATAAACCGCTCCTTTTTGCAAATAGCCGTTGATCTTCGGAATCAAGTCCAACAAATGGTGGATTCCGTACGCCGTCATGGCAAACAGCAACGGCAAAACGGCGATGATATACCGTCCCTGCGGCTGATAGTCGCTCGCCCACGAATAGTAAACCGAGATTGCAACGCAAAGCAATGCCGAACCCGTCATCGCCACCGTTCCGAACACAAGATCCCGGTTTTTCTCCCGCTTGCGGATGAACGCCACCACGCATCCGACGGCTCCCACTGCCAAGACCACGCCGATCAGCTCATAAAACCGCTTTGTCGTAAAGACCGACATATATCCGAATGCATAGAACAGACTTTGGAACGTGGATCCGACCCACGGTGTTTCGGTCAGCATTCCGATCGGAGAGTACCCTTGGATCCGGATGGTTTGTTTCAGGGACGGTTTCTGCTCCGGCACAGCGTACAGTTCCGCATAGGGTGCGGAAGCGTGCAAAGCGAACAAGTCCCCGTTGTAGAGATACGCATTCCGAATAAAATACCACCCCGAAATGAGCAACACCACCCCGACGATCAGAAATCCATGCCCGAAGAAGCGTTTTGCGTTGGTCTGCTTGCGGTTGGCAATGTGCCACAGGCAGTAAATGCCGAAGCTTCCCACCACATACGGATACGCAAACTGATAGGACAACAGACAGAATCCCAATCCGACGCCCAGCCAAATGCAGGTGCGAACATCCCAACCGTTCTCCATTCCACGGATCCAAACGTAGATCAGGAACATCACGGTGAACAATCCGAACGAATCCAAATTGACGTAGCTCGAAAGGAAAATGATCTGAGGCGTCAGCGCCATGGGGACAACGAACAGCCACCTTGTTGATTGTTTGGTCACCCGTTTGGAAATACAGACGGCGTAATAGGCAATGCCCGTTCCCGAGAGAACGCTCGTCAATCTCGCCGCAATCCACAGAGCGGACTCCGCCGTGGAAAACAGCGAAACCAACCGCATGAAGAACACATCGGCAAGATAGGGGAATGTAATGGAAAAGCCGTAGGACGTCCCCCAGTAGGGATTCCGAATGGATTCTTCCCACCCGCAGGGCAACGCATGATTTTCATAGATGAACTTCGGGACGTCCAGCCGCATGATTTCGTCCGGTCCATACAGGCTGTTTAAAAAAACCAAAGCCCAGACCAAATAGCTAATGAAGCATACAAGAACAAACACGCGCTCTTTTACCGTCAGAGACTCATGCGGAAGATTGGCGGAAAGCCAACCTCGTACCTTTTGCTGGATCGGATCCGCGTCTGATCGTTTCCCTTCCTGCTTTCCGTAAACGATGACAACCGCGATTGCCGTAACCAGCATGAAGAGAAGCAACCGACCGACCGTTTTGCCGTTGATATCCAAACGACCTTTCGCTACGCTTTCGCTGACGCCGATATCCTGAACAACGAACGAACCGTTAAAATCCAACCGCAAAACCCGGTATTCATCTTTTTGCAGTTTGAGTACGACCTGTTTGGTGCCTTTCGGCGCCGTTACCGTAACCTTGTTTTTCTCCGAAAGCCCGTTTTCTCCGACAGCAAAATACACATCCACGGAGGTATCTTCCGGCAACGGTTCCGCAAGTTTTACCGCAAACGACGCAACCGTATATCCCTCTGCCGAAAAAAGGATTTGAGGATCCGAATTTGTCGGAGAAAACCGATTCTCCTCAACGGAATACCCGGAGATAGCGATTACCTCGGAGGGATACAGGGATTCCATTTTTGCCTTGGAACTTAAGGTATAGCTATCAACGTTTCGGAAGCAAAACCAAAGAAGCAATTCTGCCATACAGATGCAGATGATGAAAAGCAAACAAGTAAGGCGCCGTTTTTTCAGAGTCATGTTCATTTGCAGACCGTGTTCCCTTGTAACCGCCGGGTTACTCTCCCTTTCCGATTTTTCCGATTTTAATCAATCATTTTATGTTACGTGTTCCGTTGCAAAGCAACGGATTCACGATTTGTATACATTATTACTTTCCATTATATCATTTAGATATAGTTTTGTCAACAGCATTTCCAAAAATATCCGGGATCAGGCTGTAGCGATTCCATTGTTTTTTGATGAACCTACCTCGGAACTATCGTGGCGTTGCAAACCGAAAGACGTGATTGGTATTTAGTTGGAAAAACTTGAGGAGGACGCTTCCGTTTCTTGCAAGAAACGGAAGCGTCCTCCTCTCAAGGTCTGTCTCTATTTTTTAGTACATACCGCCCATTCCGCCGGGTGCCGCCGGAGCGGGAGCGGGTTCGGGTTCCTTCTTATCGGCAACGACCGACTCCGTGGTCAGAATGACCGACGCGATGGAAGCCGCGTTCTGAAGGGCACTGCGGGTGACCTTGGTCGGGTCAACGATGCCGCTTGCGACCATATCGCAATAGACCTCGTTGTAAGCGTCGAAGCCATAGCCGACCTTGCCGCTGTTCATGATCTTATCCACAATCACGCCGCCGTCAAAGCCCGCGTTCGCAGCGATCTGACGAACCGGCTCCTCCAGCGCCTTGACAACGATGCGAACACCGGTTTTCTCGTCGCCCTCAACCGCGTCAATCAGCTTGGTAACCTCGGGAATGACATTGAGATATGTCGTTCCGCCGCCTGCCACGATTCCCTCTTCAACAGCCGCTTTGGTCGCGTTGAGCGCGTCCTCGATGCGGAGTTTCTTCTCCTTCATCTCGGCTTCGGTTGCGGCGCCGACTTTGATCACGGCAACACCGCCCGCTAGTTTGGCAAGTCTTTCCTGCAGCTTCTCACGGTCGAAATCAGAGGTGGTTTCCTCGATGGCAACGCGGATCTGGTTGACGCGTGCCTTGATCGCGTCGGGATCGCCCGAACCGCCGACAATGATCGTATGCTCCTTGTTGACTTTGACCTGACGCGCGTGACCGAGCATATCAACCGTGGTATCCTTCAGTTCAAGACCAACCTCGGAGGAAATGACCTGACCGCCGGTCAGAATGGCGATATCCTGCAGCATCTCCTTGCGGCGGTCGCCAAAGCCCGGCGCCTTGACCGCAACGCAGTTGAACACGCCGCGGAGCTTATTGAGAACCAACGTGGTGAGCGCCTCACCCTCAACATCCTCAGCGATGATCAGCAGTTTTCTGCCGGACTGAACGATCTGCTCCAACAAAGGCAAAACTTCCTGAATATTGGAAATCTTCTTATCCGTGATCAGCAGGAACGCATCGTCGATGACAGCTTCCATTTTGTCCATATCGGTTGCCATATAGGGTGAGAGATAACCGCGATCGAATTGCATTCCCTCGACTACCTCGGAATAGGTGTCCGCCGATTTGGATTCCTCGATGGTGATCACCCCGTCGGAGGTGACTTTCTCCATCGCGTCGGCAATGAGCTGACCGATGACTTCGTCGCCGGCAGAGATGGTGCCGACCCGGGCGATGTCCGCCGAGCCGTTGACCTTCTTGGAATTGGCAACCAGCGCCGCGACCGCCGCATCTACCGCTTTCTTCATGCCCTTGCGCACGACCATCGGATTTGCTCCCGCGGTCACGTTCTTCATGCCCTCGCGGACAAACGCCTGCGCGAGAAGCGTTGCGGTGGTGGTGCCGTCGCCCGCCGCGTCATTGGTCTTGGTGGCAACCTCTTTGACAAGCTGCGCACCCATATTCTCCGCTTCGTTCTCCAGCTCAATTTCCTTGGCGATGGTCACGCCGTCGTTGGTGACGAGCGGAGATCCGTATTTCTTATCCAGAACCACGTTTCTGCCCTTCGGACCGAGCGTAATCTTCACCGTGTCCGCCAGTTGGTCTACGCCGCGAACCAACGCGTTGCGTGCTTCCATGCCGTAAAGAATCTCTTTTGCCATAATGTATCAGTCCCCTTTCTTATTCAACCACGGCGAGAATGTCGCCCTGCTTGACAATGGTATATTCCACGCCGTCTACTTTGACCTCGGTTCCGGAATACTTGCTTGTGATGACCTTGTCACCGACCTTCACATCCATCGGGATGAGCTTACCGTCATCGGTATGCGCCCCGGGTCCCACCGCAACAACTTCCGCAACCTGCGGCTTCTCCTGCGCGGATGCCGTCAGGAAAATGCCTGTCTTTGTTTTTTCTTCTGCCTCGATGAGTTTCACAACGACTCTGTCGGCCAGCGGTTTGATGTTCATTGAACCGTCCTCCTTGCTTCTTTCGGATATCGCTCCGTTTTCTGTCGAGATTTTAGCACTCAAAACCCTCAAGTGCTAACTCTACTGTATATTCTACCCTTTTTTTGGAAAAAATCAAGTCCTTTGCGCAATAATTCACATACTGTTCATAATTATTTTGTTGGTTTGGGATTCCGAAGTGCTAAAATTCGACTTTTGCAAAACCGGAATGTTTTGTGGCGCGATTTCATACAATCCAATATAGTTTTTTACGGAGGGTTGGAGCAATGTCTTGGCTTTCGGTGCTTCTGACCGGCGGCGCGATTCCGCCGATGCTGGCGGCGGGCGGCGTCTTTTTTTTGCTCTATCTGCGAGGGCTTCCGCTTACCCGTCCCCGCGCGATGCTCCGCGCGCTGACCGAAAAACAAGCCGGAGGCGTGTCCCCGTTTCGCGCCGTGACGCTTGCGCTTGCGGGGACACTCGGCGTCGGCAATATTGTTGGTGTTGCGAACGCGATCGCTGTCGGCGGTGCGGGAGCGCTCTTTTGGATGTGGGTCTCCGCCGGGCTTGCCATGATTCTGAAATACGCGGAAATCACGCTCGCCGTCCGGCATCGCGAAACATTGCCGGACGGATCTTTCACGGGAGGCGCGGCGCTCTACATCCGGGATGGGTTCCCTCGCCATCCCAAACGCGGGCGCGTGCTCTCGGTTGTTTTCTCCTGTTTGATGATCCTCAACGCGCTCGCGATGGGATGCGTGATTCAGGTCAATGCCGTCGCGTCAGCGTTTCACGGCGTTCTCGGCATTCCCGTATTTGTGGCGGCGATTGTCCTCACGGCATTGACCGCGCCCGTCATCCTGCGCGGTTCCCGGGGAATCTCCGCGGTCACGGAGTATCTCGTTCCCATCATGTCGCTGGGGTATTTGGTGCTTTCGGTTGCGGTTCTGATCCTTCGAAGAGATGCGCTCCCTGCCGCGTTTGCCGCGGTCTTTCGCGGGGTGTTTTCGCCGAAAAGCGCGGCGGGCGGCGTCATCGGCTTTCTCACCTCCCGTGCGCTCCGCGTCGGCACCATGCGGGGGCTTCTCTCCAATGAGGCCGGGTGCGGAACCGCGCCGACGGCGCACGCTTCCGCCAACACCGCTTTTCCCGCCGCGCAAGGCGTTTGGGGCATTTTTGAAGTGTTTGTGGACACCATCGTACTCTGCACGCTGACGGCGTTGGTCATCCTCGTGAACGCTTCAGCGGCAGAACCCTACGCCGAAACGCCGGTCATGATGACGGTTGCCGCCTTCGGCGCGAGTCTGGGGCAGGGCGCGGCATGGTTCCTCACCGCGGCAATCCTTTGCTTCGGTTATGCAACGGTGGTTTGCTGGGCGGATTACGGTGCCTCGAGCGTTCGCTTCCTCTCGCGCGGAAAACGCTCCGTCGGCATCTATTTCGCCGTGTTTCTGATCTGCATTCCAATCGGGTGCGCCATCGCTCCCGGAATGATCTGGAGCGTTTCCGATTTTGCCATTGCAGCGCTGACGACCATCAACCTGTTCGTGCTGTTCCGCCTGCGCGGAGAGATCCGTGAAGAGACTTTCCGACGGTTCCGACCGTCATTTCAGGCACAAAAAGACAAAGATCGCGATGCCCGCGGCAGACGGCACGAAACGGGCGACGCGAGGCAAGAAGCGCCCGACAGTCCGACGCAGGCAGGCAAGGCAAACCGCCGCGCGAACCAAACACGCCGCATAGTCAAATAAATAGGATAGAATCTCCGGGCGAAAGGCGTAATGCCCGACAGAGACCACGCGCGTTGCCTGCGAATAAGGGTAGGAAAGCGTTGCCGCAAAGGGTGCGCCAAAGGTAAGGAGCGTTTGCAGGACGCAAAGAAACATCAGTCCGCACCCCGCCGCCACCCCAACAGCGAGCGGTCTCAATCCCGTTTGGGTCCGGCGCTTCGGCGTTCCGACGGCAAGATAGGCGGCAAGCGGGATCATGGGAACCACCGTGTCGGATAACAGCGAAACCGCCGATGCTCCGATCGCCCGGGCAGACGGGAGATCCAAGGATCCATACTCGGAACGAAACTGCGGGACACCGCGCAAAAACAGGATCAGAACGGCAAGACTGCCAATCACAAACGCAACCAGCGCAAAAAGGTCGATCCCGCGCCTCGGGATGTGCGACAGCCGAACCGCCGTTGCAAGGAACAAAACCGTAAACGGAATCCATGTTCCCCCCGGCAAAAGTGTTGCGGCAAAGAACGCGGGAAGATCCTCCGCGCACCGCGCGGCACAGACGAGGGCAACCGCGCAGACCGCCGCGGCAAAAAAGCCCGACAGGATCCGTTTCCGGGCGCTTTTGCCGAACGGTTTGTGAAGCAACCCTCGCGCCGCCGGGTAAAGGATCAGCGTCGTACCCAACGCCGCAAGACCCGAGAGCAGAAAGGAAACGGTCACACCCGCCTGTGCGGTTGCCCATGGGAAGCGCAGAAGCGTGTTCCCGACGGTGAACAGCGCCGCC
>CAKJZF010000152.1 GCA_918290775.1 Clostridiales bacterium
AACCGCAACGCGGTTCATTCAGAAAGCGGCTAATGGATGTTCGCTCAAAACTCCATAGCCGCTTTTGAAAAAGGTTCCCCGCCCCCTCTCAAGGTCTTCTTTACGACTCGTCCCGGTTGCAGATGAGTTGAGCGGCGTAGGGGAGGGATTCGATCCACGCGCAGAGGGAATGCCATTCGGCGAGTTTATGGGTACGGCGGGCGTAATAGATGTTGGAGAGGACCTCGTAGTTCAGGGTGACGGTGCGCATTTGGTTGAAGGACGAGGGCAGGAGCTGGATGATGTTGTGCCAAGCCTGCTTGTTGGTCTTATCGGAGATAAACTTCAGGCGTTCGGACTCCAAGAACGCGACGAGGGCGTCGAGCGTGGCGAGCGCGGGAGCGTCCATGCGGTCGTGGGAGAAGTCGTCGCGGTCAAACGGCTTGGCGTGGATCTTATGCATCGTGGAGCAGGAATTGGCGACAGTTCCAACCTTGTAGGTGTCAAACTCTTTCCACCAGTAGAGCGGCGCGGTGATGTCAACCGAAACGAACACCATGCGCAGGTACTTGCGGTGGTCGCTCCCGGCGCGTGCCAAACGGACGGCAAGGTCGAGGTCGTTCGGTCCGAGAACGTAGTTGCCGTCGGCGTCGTAGGCGCTGTCCGTACGCGCCCAGCTGTTCATGGGGTTGCGTGCGCCGCGAATGGCGTTTTCGAAGTTCATGACTGCAGTTCTTTCAATCCGAATCATGGTGGAATTCCTTTCTTTTTGATGTATTTTATTTGAATTTTAATGACACGGTACGCAAATTCAATCGGAGCATCCGCCGCAAACGGCGGCGATGAGCGCGGCAAGCTCGGGGACGCTTTCGGCAACGCGGGTCGCACCCGCATCCCGGAGAAACGCCGCCGACCGATACCCCCACGCGACGCCGATATGCGCCATCCCCGCGTTACGCGCGGTCGCGACGTCAACGTCGCTGTCGCCGACCATGATGCAGTCGGCGGGATCCACACCAAGCGCGGCGGCAATTTTGCGCGAAAGATACGGGTCGGGCTTGGCAGGCTTCCCGGTCTCAAAGCCGACCACCGCGTCGTAGCTTCCCGCGGGAAGCACCTGCGCGGCAAGCCGCTCCAAAAGCCGATCCTGCTTGTTGGATAGAATGCCGACGAGGTAGGTTCGATGCAAATCCGCGATCAGCTTGTCCATGCCGGCGTAGGGCTGGGTGGTATGCAAGTAAGTCCTGCCGTACGCCGCGTCGTAGGTTGTGAACACGCGATCTACATACGCCGGGTCGTCCCGGTATGCCTTTGGCAGTGCGCTCCGGATCAACACCCGTGCGCCGTGGTTGATGAACCCGCGCACCGACTCCTCCGTGTGGGTCGGATGCCCCAACTCGACCATGGCTTGGTTCACCCCCTCGGTGATGGCTGGGATGGTGTCGGCGATGGTGCCGTCAAAATCGAAAACAATCGCTTTCATGGACGTGTCCTTTCGGCTTTTGAGGCAATACCGCACAATTCTGACGATTTTTCCGGGCCGCAGAGTTTCGCCAAAATTGTGCGGTGTTCCCTTTACTCTTCGTCAACGAAATCCTTGATCAGATGATAAATTTCATGGTCGGATTCGCAGAAGATCTGCTCCCACTCCATTGTGTACATCGCGCCGAGGAGCGACTTGCCGTTGACGGTGAAATTGTCTCCGTCGGTCAGCGTGATCTTTCCGTTGTACGCAGTTGCGATCTTGACAAATTTGTTGACGTCGGACATGGTGTCGAGCCGAATTTTGTACTTCATGAATCAAAACCTTCCTTTCTTTTTGTCGGTGTATCCTTTTATCGTTTTATCGGCGCCGCCGTTCCCGCCGTCGCCTCGGTTTTCTGTTTGCAAATAGTTTTCGGAGCAATGGGCGCAACGGTGCGGGTGCCCGCCATACCATGATCTTCATCTTTCTCCTATCCTCCTATGTATCAGCCCGAAATCGGATGTCTCCTGCTTTCAGGATATGCATGGGGGACGGTATGCGTTCCCGCTTTTTCGCGTTTTCCCGCCCGGGGTGGTCACGTCTGCTTGTCCGCGCTTTCGCCCGCCGCCGTTTCCGCTTCGATCCGCTTCACGGCGGCTCTCAAAACGGTCTTGTCGTTTTCATGCGTCAGCGATCCCTCCGCCTTCTCCAGCGGAACCCATTCCACCTCCGCAATCTCTCCTTCTCTCGGTCGGATCTGCTTTTGCTCGGTTCTCGTCAGAAAATACACGACCTCTTTCCTGACTCCCGGCATCGGCATATAATGCACCGTTTCCCGGAAGTCCGACTTGATTCTGACGTTGACCCCTGTCTCCTCGTAAACCTCCCGGATCGCCGTCATGATCTCGGTCTCCCCCGCTTCCATATGTCCCTTCGGGAAGGATCGGTGTCCGCCTCTTCTATGCCGGATCATCAGAATGCTGTCGGTTCCGTCTTCTTCTCGCCGCAGCACCAACGCCCCGCACGACTTCTCATGCTTCATTCCGATCCCTCCTTTTAAGGTCAAGAGACTGCCTTCCTTTTCTTGAAAGTAAAAGAGCTTTTCCTGCGGAAAAGCAGGCAAAAGAACTTCCGCTCTGTCTGTGCCCTACTTTTCTTGAAAGTAAAAGAGCTTTTCCTGCGGAAAAGCAGGCAAAAGAACTTCCGCTCCGTCTGTGCGATCAAGGCGAACAGACGGAAAGATATTTATAAAAAAGCAGGCAAAAGAACTTCCGCTCCGTCTGTGCGTACATGGCGGACAGACGGGATGTTTGGATGTTGAATACCGCCGCTTTGCGGCGGTTTGCCCTTGTCCTTACGCAAGCTAACCGGCTACCCGCCCTGTTCGCACGGACTTCCGTTAGCCTTCCCCACGGGGGAAGGGGGACCGCGGTGCGGGGATGAGGGGCGCCGCGGAGCGGCGGTCTGCCCTTTCCACTCTAAAGTTGTTTTTTCTCCCGTCAGCCGGAGCCTTTGTTCGCACGCTTCAAGGGGCGGAAAAAGCGGCTACGCTATGTTCGCACCAAACTTCAGAGCCGCTTTTGTTCGCGCCAACCCATAAAATGCTCCCCGTGTGCGCTTCTTTGGGAAGGGTGGGGGCT